>NZ_JAODZG010000025.1:0-51338 GCF_029835135.1 Stenotrophomonas sp. GD04145
GGTCGTCGCGTCAGGGCTACACCGCTTCATCATCACGGCGCACCGTGTGGCAGGCCCGCACACGGGCCAGCGCGTCGCCGGCTTCGCGTGCCATCCGCTCATATTCGGCGCGGATCTCTTCGAGCCGCTGTTCGTCCAGTTCTTCCAGATCCAGCAGCTCGTTGTTGGCTTCCGCGGTGGCCCGGATCAGCTCGTCCAGCTTGATCTGCATCGCCGCGGTATCGGCGTTCTGCGTGTGCTGGATCAGGAAGACCATCAGGAAGGTGATGATGGTGGTGCCGGTGTTGATGACCAGCTGCCAGGTGTCGTTGAAACCGAACACCGGGCCGGAAATGCCCCACACCACCACGATGGCTACTGCGCCCAGAAAGGTCCACGGAGAGCCGGTGGCGGCCGCGGCCTTCTTGGCGATGGTATTGAACAGGTTTCTTGCTTTCACCGTCGTCGTCCCGCTGGGGTGACGTGATGATCGGCGCGTGGCCGTGCAGCCCGCGTGCAGCAGGCCTGCTCAGGCGCGCAGCCGCGGTGCGTCCTGCAGGCGCACGCGGCTGGCCTGGTAGACGTGCTGCCAGCAGCGGTCGACGAACTCGCGGGCCTGTGCTTCGCTCAGCCGCGGCATGATCTGCAGCGCATACTGGGTCTGGAACATCTCGTCACGCTGCGCGTTGCTGGCGCGCGGCTGGGTGATCAGCGAATCGCAGGCGAACTTGATCCAGGGTACGTAGGAACCGAACGAATTATGAGGCAGCGCACCGTCGGCATGCTGGCGGCGCCAGTGCTCGAGTTCCGCATCGACGTCGATGACCGGGGGAATGGCAGGGACTTCAGTGTGCATGTCGATCCAATCGGTTGAGGTGGACGTGGAGTGGGGGGAATCGCAGTGTTGCCTGATCACCGGTGGAAGCGGTGTCATCGCAATGTGGAAACAGCGTTGCGATTGCCGATCAGTTGGGCGTGCTCGACCACGCCGAGGTCTTCAGCGATGTCCGCCATCGCGTTGCACAGGCGGACGTGGTCGTGTGGATGGTCGCGCACCAGTTCCAGCTGCATGCCCTGGTAAGCGGTCCAGAACAGCGCACCGCGCCGGTGCAGCCGATACTGGTTCCGCAGCCGGGTGCGGATTGCGTCAAGGATCGGATCGGGCGTGGGGCTTGCGGCGTGCGCGCACATGGCTGGCTCCGCCGGGGTAGGAGGCCCCGGTAACCCCACCGTAGGCGCACCGGAGCGATGGGGTGTTACCGCAGCGTGTGCATGCGTGCTGACTGAGTGCGCAGCGCGTCACATCGAACGCCGCAGACGCTGACTGCACAAGGGCCTGCCGCGGATGAAGCATTCATTAAACGCGGGCTGGGGTCAGTCCACGGCACTCATTCGCCGATGTCTTCGTTCCAGATCTCGGGATATTGCGCAATGAAGCCCCCGAGCAGGTCGACGCATTCCTGGCTGTCGAGGTCGATCACATTGACGCCGTTTTCGCGCAGCCAGTCGATGCCGCCCTGGAACGTGCGGGACTCGCCGACCACCACGGTGCCGATGTTGAACTGGCGCACCAGTCCCGAGCAGTACCAGCACGGGGCCAGGGTGGTCACCATGATCGTGTCGCGGTAGCGACGCTGGCGCCCGGCCTTGCGGAAGGCGTCGGTCTCGCCGTGCACGGAGGGATCGCCTTCCTGCACCCGGCGGTTGTGGCCGCAGCCGAGCAGGCGACCGTCGTTGTGGTACAGCGCCGCGCCGATCGGCACGCCGCCCTCGGCCAGGCCCTGGCGGGCTTCGGCGATGGCGGTCTGCAGCAGGGCCTGGTAATCAGGTGTGGTGATCATGCGGGGCTCCGGAAGGTCATGGGCTGCCATGATAAGGCGCCGTTCCCCCGCAGCGGCCCTGGCGGTGCGATAATCGGGGCATGAGCGAATCCCCCTACAAATCCGGTACCACCCATTTCGGGTTCCGCGACGTCGCCGCCAAGGACAAGCAGAAGCTGGTCGGGCAGGTGTTCACCTCGGTCGCGCGCAACTACGACCTGATGAACGACCTGATGAGCCTGGGCGTGCACCGGGCGTGGAAGCGTTACTACGTGGCCACCGCGCAGGTGAAGCCGGGTGACCGCGTGCTTGACCTCGCGGGGGGCACTGGCGACATTGCCGCCCTGCTGAAGGAGCGCGTCGGCGCCGAAGGTTCGGTGGTTCTAGGCGACATCAATGCCGGCATGCTGTCGGTGGGCCGTGATCGCCTCACCAACCGCGGCCTGGTGCTGGGCCTGGACTACGTCCAGTGCAATGCCGAGGCCCTGCCGTTCCCGGACAACAGCTTCGACCTGGTCACCATCGCCTTCGGCCTGCGCAACGTGACCGACAAGGATGCCGGCCTGCGCGAGATGTACCGCGTGCTCAAGGTCGGCGGCCAGGCGCGTGTGCTGGAGTTCTCCGAGGTCACCGCCGACTGGTTCAAGCCGATCTACGACTTCCACTCGTTCAAGATCCTGCCGAAGCTGGGCAAGCTGTTCGCCAATGATTCGGACAGCTACCAGTACCTGGCCGAGAGCATCCGCAAGCATCCGCCGCAGGACGAGCTGAAGGCCATGATGGGCGAGGCCGGTTTCGAGCGCTGCCACTACAAGAACCTGACCGGCGGCATCGTGTCGATCCACTCCGGCTACAAGCTGTAAGCCTTGCCCTTGGTGGGTGCCAACCTTGGTTGGCACTCGGCCGCTGCGGTCATCCGCTCTGGTAGGTGCCGACCTTGGTCGGCACGGGCCTGCCACATGCGTTGATGGATCCGTGCCAACCAAGGTTGGCACCTACCCAGGGCGCCGCCGCAGGATCGGCCTTGGCCGCCTTACCCCGCACCGCGCAACGCCTGCGGGGCCGGAGGGAGGTACCATTGGGGTTTGCTCCCCGTAACGGTCCCGATTCATGCGCAATCCGCTGATGCTCCTTCCGTTGGCCGTGGCCCTGGCCGCTGGCTGCTCCCAGGAGGCGGCCGCGCCCGCCGCCGCCCCGACTGCCGAAAAGGCCCCCGCCGCTCCCGTGAACGCCGAGAACCGCAGCCACGACGAAAGCTCGTACGCCGAGCCGGACAAGGTCGTCATCAAGGACATCGCGCTGGACCTGAAGCTGGACTTCGACCAGAAGCAGATCGGCGGTACCGCGACCTACACCCTGGAATGGAAGCAGAAGGACGCCACGCAGCTGGTGCTCGACACCCGCGAGCTGACCGTGTCCAAGGTCGAAGCCGTTGCCGCTGACGGCGCGCGCAGCCCGCTGAAGTTCGAGCTGGCGGCGGCCGACAAGGTGTTCGGCAGCAAGCTGACCATCGAGGCCCCGCAGCAGCCGGCCAAGGTCGAGGTGACCTACCACACCGCGCCGACCGCCTCGGGCCTGCAGTGGCTGGCGCCGTCGATGACCGAAGGCAAGAAGCTGCCCTTCATGTTCAGCCAGTCGCAGGCCATCCATGCCCGTTCCTGGGTGCCGCTGCAGGACACCCCGAGCGTGCGCTTCACCTACAGCGCGCACGTGGTCTCGCGCCCGGACGTCATGGTGCTGATGAGCGCCGACAACGACCCCAAGGCCGCGCGTGATGGTGACTACACCTTCAAGATGCCGCAGCCGATCCCGTCCTACCTGCTGGCGATCGCCGCCGGCGACCTGGTGTTCGAGCCGATCTCCGGCCGCTCCGGCGTCTGGGCCGAACCGACCATGGTCGGCAAGGCGGCCAAGGAATTCGAGGACACCGAGAAGATGATCGGTGCCGCCGAGAAGCTGTACGGCGAGTACCGCTGGGGCCGTTACGACATGCTGGTGCTGCCGCCGTCGTTCCCGTTCGGCGGCATGGAGAACCCGCGCCTGACCTTCGCCACCCCGACCGTGATCGTCGGCGACAAATCGCTGGTTTCGCTGGTCGCCCACGAACTGGCGCACAGCTGGTCGGGCAACCTGGTGACCAACGCCAGCTGGAAGGACATCTGGCTCAACGAGGGCTTCACCACCTACGTCCAGGGCCGCATCACCGAAGCGCTGTATGGCAAGGAGATGGCCGAAATGGAGCGGCAGATCGACCAGACCGATCTGCTGGCGGAAGTGAAGGACATGAGCCCCGCCGACCAGGCGCTGGCGCTGCCGCCGCTGAACGAGCGTGACCCCGATGAAGCCCTGAGCCAGGTGGCCTACGTCAAGGGTTCCTGGTTCCTGGAGTTCCTGGAACAGCGTTTCGGCCGCGAGACCTTCGATCCGTTCCTGCGCGGCTGGTTCGATGACCACGCCTTCCAGAGCGCGAATACCGACCAGTTCGTCGAGTACCTGAAGAAGAACCTGCTGCCGAAGAACCCGTCGGCAGTGACGGAAGCCGAACTGAAGGCATGGCTGGACGAGCCGGGCATCCCGGCGTTCGCGGCCAAGGCGCAGTCGCGCAACTTCAGCAGCGTCGATACCGCGCGCATCGCCTTCACCAGCGCCGGCACCATGCCCAGCAGCCAGGTCATCGCTGACTGGAGCACCCAGGAGTGGGTGCGCTTCATCGACGGCCTGGGCACGACCCAGCCGCTGGACACGCTGGCCACGCTGGACAAGGCCTTCCACTTCACGGGCACGCCGAATGGCGAGATCGCCATGCGCTGGTATCCGCTGGCCATCCGCAGCGGCTACGAGCCGGCCAATGAGGCCGCGGCGGCATTCATCGAGCGTGTCGGCCGTCGCAAGCTGATCCTGCCGATCTACGCCGAACTGGTGAAGACGCCGAAGGGGCTGGAGCTGGCCAAGCAGGCCTTCGAGAAGGCCAAGCCGGGCTACCATCCGATCACCACTGCCTCGGTCCAGGACATGCTGGCCAAGGCCGAAGCCAAGTAAGAACAAGCGCCGGGCACTGCCCGGCGCTTTTTTTGTAGAGTCGAGCCATGCGCGACTTTGCAAGCATGCGAAAAACACGAAGGACCTTTGCCATGAAACGACTGATCCTGCTCACCGCCTGCACCCTGGCCCTGGCCGCCTGCAGCAATCCCGAAGAAGAGCGCAAGGCGCAGGAGGCCGCTGCCGCTGCCGTGCAGGCCCAGAAGGAAGCCAAGGCCGAGGACGTGGCCAGGCAGTACGACATGGCCGTCGCCGCGCAGGACTGGGAGCGCGCGCGACTGCATGGCGCCGCGCTGCTGGACCAGTACAAGGACACCGCCGCCGCCGAACGCATCGCCGCCGGCTTCGACGAGGTCAAGGCCAAGGGTGATGCCGCGCGCGACCTGCGCCGCATGCAGGCGCTGTGGCAGTACAACCAAATACCGGTCGGCAACAAGGGCAGCCAGGTGTCGGCGCAGATCTATAGCAAGGAGCGGGTGGACGTCGATGGCAGTGGCGCCAAGCCGGTGCAGCTGGTGTTCCGCGATCATCCGGAGTGGAAGCGGCACGCCTACCTGGTGCTGCAGGCGGGCGATTTCCGCTGCCCGCAGTGCACGGTGAAGGTGACCGTGGACGACGGCAAGCCGGTGTCGATGGCCGCCTGGCGGCCGCAGACCGATGAGGCGATTGCGCTGTTCATCACCGATCAGAAGGCGCTGTGGAAGCTGGCGCGCAAGGGCAAGTCGATCAGCATCGAGTTCCCGGTCAAGGCCGGCGGCACCCGCACGGCGGTGTTCGAGACCGGGGGCGTGGACGCAAGCCGCATGCCGTCGTGGTGGCAGTGATGCCGGGCGCGGCCACGGCCGCGCAGGCGCTGCCCGCGATCCGCCACTGGGTGTTCGACATGGACGGCACGCTGACCGTGGCCGTGCATGATTTTGCCGCGATCCGCCGCGCACTGGAGATCGCCGCCGAGGAGGACATCCTCGACCATATCGCGGCGCTGCCGGACGCGCCGGCGCAGGCCAAGCGCGCGTGGTTGCTGGATCATGAGCGCGCGCTGGCCGAGGACGCGCTGCCCGCGCCGGGCGCGGTGACGCTGCTGCGCGCGCTGGCGGCCGCCGGGTGCCGGCTGGGCATCCTGACCCGTAACGACCATGCGCTGGCGAAGCTGACGCTGGAGGCGATCGGGGTCGGGGAACTGTTCGACGATGCCGACATCATCGGCCGCGAAGAAGCGGTGCCCAAGCCCTCGCCGGATGGCCTGCAGCAGCACCTGCGGCGTTGGGGCGTTGCAGCGACGGAGGCGGTGATGGTTGGCGACCACGCCTACGACCTGGAGTGCGGCCGTGCCGCAGGCACGCACACCGTGCTGGTCAATCTGCCGGAGAACCCATGGCCGGGCCGCGCCGATTGGCACTTCGCCGATTGCCGCGCCCTGTTGGCGGCCTGGCAGGGCGCATGACCGTGTAGAGCCGAGCCCACGCTCGGCTGCTCTGCGGTCAGATCGCGCTGGCGCGCGCAAGCCGAGCATGGCTCGGCTCTACAGAGAGCAGGCAACGTGTCGGTCGGACGTTCCGGAAGTGCCGGCAGGCTTACGCGTTCAGCGCGTAACCAAACTGCTGCTTGAACTGCTCGTTGAACTCTTCAAAGGTGAAGCGCTGGTTCTGGGTGCCCGGGTGCTCGACCTTCAGTGCGCCCATCAGGTTGCCCATGCGGCCGATGGTCAGCCAGTCGTAGCCCTTCTGGATGCCGTAGATCAGGCCGGCGCGGAAGGCATCGCCGCAGCCGGTCGGATCGACCACACGGCGCTCGTGCGCCGGCGGGATGTCGTAGCTCTTGTCCGGCGTGTGGATGACCGCACCCTTCGGGCCACGGGTGGTGATGTAGGCCTGCACGCGGCTGACGATTTCCTTCTCGTCCCAGCCGGTGCGTTCCTGCAGCAGGTTCGACTCGTAGTCGTTGACCACCACGTAGTCAGCCTGCTCGATGAACTGGCGCAGCTCCGGTCCGTTGAACAGCGGCATGGCCTGGCCCGGGTCGAAGATGAACGGGATGCCGTCCTCGTGGAACTCCAGCGCGTTCTGGATCATGCCTTCGCGGCCGTCCGGGCCGACCAGGCCCAGGGTCACGCCCGGCACGCCACGCACGTGGTTCTCGTAGGAACGCATCATCGCGCCCGGGTGGAAGGCGGTGATCTGGTTGTTGTCGTGGTCGGTGGTGATGAAGGCCTGCGGGGTGAACAGCTCATCGATCACGCGCACGCGCGACAGGTCGATGCCCAGGCCATCGAAGTACTCGCGGTACGGGCCGAAGTCCGAGCCGACCGTGCCCATCGGGATCGGGTGGCCGCCCAGCAGATGCAGGTTGTAGGCGATGTTGCCGGCGCAGCCGCCGAACTCGCGGCGCATCCGCGGGACCAGGAACGACACGTTCAGGATGTGCACCTTGTCCGGCAGGATGTGATTCTTGAACTGGTCCGGAAACACCATGATGGTGTCGAAGGCAAGAGAACCACAGATCAGAGCGGACATCGATGTAAGCCTATGCGGTGAATTTTGGGGTGGGCCTGCCCGCTTCGACGGGCAAGCAAACGGCGCCCTTGGGCGCCCGACGGCGCAAAGGTTACCCGCTGGTGCCGCTCAGGGCCAGAAGCGGGTGATGCCGGATCAGGCCCAAAGCCTGTGAAGACGCGGGTTCAGCTGGATTTTTCCTTGCTCGGCGGCAGGCGGGTTGCTAGGCTTGTCGGCCTCGATTTCTGCCCATTTTTTCGCCATCCCGCGGCGGGCACGACACCCCTCAGGACTCCTTCCTCAGATGTTCAAGAAACTCCGTGGCATGTTCTCCAATGACCTGTCCATCGACCTGGGCACGGCCAACACCCTCATCTACGTGCGCGGGCAGGGGATCGTGCTGAACGAGCCGTCGGTCGTGGCCGTGCGCCAGGACCGTGCCATCGGTGGCACCCGCTCGGTGGCAGCCGTCGGCGCCGAGGCCAAGCAGATGCTGGGCCGTACCCCGGGCCACATCACCACCATCCGCCCGATGAAGGATGGCGTCATCGCCGACTTCACCTATACCGAGGCGATGCTCAAGCACTTCATCAAGAAGGTGCACAAGTCCCGCGTGCTGCGCCCGAGTCCGCGCGTGCTGGTCTGTGTGCCGGCCGGCTCGACCCAGGTCGAGCGTCGTGCGATCAAGGAATCGGCCGAGGAAGCCGGTGCCCGCGACGTGTACCTGATCGAAGAGCCGATGGCCGCTGCGATCGGCGCCGGCATGCCGGTCACCGAAGCCCGTGGCTCGATGGTCATCGATATCGGCGGTGGCACCACCGAAGTGGCGGTCATCTCCCTCAACGGCATCGTCTATTCGGCCTCCGTCCGCATCGGTGGCGACCGATTCGACGAGTCGATCACCAACTACGTGCGCCGCAACCACGGCATGCTGATCGGTGAAGCCACGGCCGAGCGCATCAAGGTGGAGCTGGGCTGTGCCTACCCGCAGGCAGAGGTGCAGGAGCTGGAGATTTCCGGCCGCAACCTCGCCGAGGGCGTGCCGAAGATGATCAAGATCAGCTCCAACGAAGTGCTCGAAGCCCTGCACGAACCCCTGTCGGGCATCGTCAGCGCGGTCAAGCTGGCCCTGGAGCAGACGCCGCCGGAACTGTGCGCCGACGTCGCCGAGCGCGGCATCGTGCTGACCGGTGGTGGCGCCCTGCTGCGCGACCTGGATCGCCTGATCTCTGAGGAGACCGGCCTGCACGTGCAGGTGGCCGACGATCCGCTGACCTGCGTGGCCCGCGGCGGTGGTCGTGCGCTGGAGCTGGTCGACATGCACGGCAACGAGTTCTTTGCGCCGGAATAAGCTGTCCCGGCCGTTCCTGCCCGCAGCGCCCCTCCGGGGTGCGGCCCGTCGCGTTGGCGGGCCGGCACCGGCGGGGCGTCCGCGTGTTTCCCCTCCGCCTTCTGCCAGTTGAATCGTTGCCGTGCCGCCCTACGCCGGTCCTCCCGTTGCTTCCCGATCCGGTGATGCCGCCAGCCCGCTGCGGCTGCTGGCCTATCTCGCGCTGGCCATCACCCTGATCGTCCTCGACGACCAGGCCGGTTGGCTGGCGCGCCTGCGTGAACAGGCCAACACCCTGGTGCAGCCGGTCTGGGCCCTGGCAGGCCTGCCGGGCAAGCTGGGCAGCCAGGTCAAGGACAACGCGGCCAGCCACAGCCAGCTGGTCAGCGAGAACCGCGAGCTGCGCAACCAGCTGCTGCTGGCCAACGCCCGCCTGACCCGTCTGCAGACCGCTGCGCTGGACAATGCCCAGCTGCGCGAACTGTTGAACGTGGCCGAGCGCAGCGGACTGGACGTGCAGTTGGCGCCGATCCTCGATATCGACCTGGACCCGGTGAAACAGCGTCTGGTACTCGACGCAGGCAGCCGCGAGGGAGTGCATGTCGGCCAGGCGGTGATCGACGCCGGTGGGCTGATGGGCCAGGTGATCAGCGTTACCGGCGGCACCTCTACCGTGCTGCTGCTGACCGACCCCGACCATGCCGTGCCGGTGACCGTGGCCCGCAACGGTGTCCGCCTGATCGTCTACGGTCGCGGCGATACGCTGGAACTGCGCGACATCCCGCTCAGTGCCGGGGTGGAAGTGGGCGATGAGATCGTCACCTCCGGTCTCGGTGGCCGTTTCCCGGCCGGTTTCCCGGTCGGCACCATCACCGCGCTGCGCCCGGATGACACCCATGCCTTCCTGGTCGGTGAGCTGAAGCCGGCCGCACAGCTCGACCGCGGCCGCGATGTGCTGCTGCTGCGCCCGGGCGCAGCGATCCGCATCCCGCCGGAAGTACGCCTGCAGCTGGAGGACACCGCGCCGGGCGGGCCAGCCAATGCCGCAACCGTGCCGGTCCCGGCAATTCCGGCAGCAGCACCGGCAGCAGCACCGGCAGACACCCGCGCAGGGCAGCCGTCGGCGCCGGCCGTCACTCCGGCGTCTTCGACCGCCCCGGATCCGCAGCCGGCAGCCGGACCGGCCGCCGCCGCAGAGGTCCAGCGATGAGCCGCCTGCGCGACAATCCCTGGGTGCTGCCGGCCAGTCTGGTGGTGGCCCTGCTGCTGGGCCTGCTGCCGCTGCCGGCCCTGCTGCAGCCGCTGCGCCCGTACTGGTTGGCGCTGGTGCTAGCGTACTGGGTGATCGAAACGCCCGAGCGCGTTGGTCTCGGCATCGCATTCGCCAGTGGCGTTGTCGCCGACCTGCTGTATGGCGGGGTGCTGGGTGAACAAGCGCTGCGCCTGGTGATGCTGGCCTTCATCCTGCAGCGCTTCCGCGCCCGCATCCGCTTCTTCCCGATGTCCCAGCAGATGCTCGCCATTGGTGGCCTGCTGTTCAACGACCGCATCGTCAGCGCGCTGGTGCACATCGTGGTGGATGAGCCGACGCTTCCGTGGTCGTACTGGTGGGCGCCGCTGCTGGGCATGGGCCTGTGGCCGCTGGTATTCGTGCTGCTGGACGCGGTGCGTTTCGGCAAACGCGGGCGTTGAGCCATGATTCCGCGCCGCCAGGTCAAGAACCCGCACGCTGAAGCCGAGCAGTTCCGCCGTCGTGCGGCGCTGGGTTTCCTGGGGGTGCTGGTATGCCTGCTCGGGCTGGGCGGCTGGTACTTCAAGCTGCAGGTGCTGGACCACGACATCTACGCCACCCGTTCGGAAGCCAACCGCATCAAGCCGCGGCCGGTGGTGCCGGGGCGCGGCATGATCTACGACCGCAACGGCCGCCTGCTGGCCGAGAACGTGCCGGCTTTCCGCCTGGACGTGACCCCGGACAAGGTCAAGGACATGGATGCCACGCTGGAAGGACTGGCAAAGATCATCGAGATCAGTCCGGAAGAGCTGGAGGCGTTCAACAAGTCGCGCAAGGCGCGCCGGAAGTTCCTGCCGGTCACGCTCAAGCTGCGCATGACCGACGATGAGATGGCACGCTTCGCCGTCGATCGCTGGCGCTTCCCGGGTGTCGAGCTGGAGCCCTACCTGACCCGTCGTTATCCGTACGGCGATCTGTTCGCGCACATCATCGGCTACGTCGGTCGTGTCGATGACAAGGATCTGGAGATCCTTGGCGAGGGCAATGCCGCGTTGACCCACATCGGCAAGTCGGGCCTGGAGCGCTATTACGAGCAGCAGCTGCGCGGCAAGGTCGGTTACGAGCAGGTGGAGACCAACGTGCAGGGCCGTGCGATCCGCACCATCGGCCGCGTTGCCGCGCAGTCCGGTGTCGACCTGCGCCTGTCGATCGACGCCGACCTGCAGCGGGCGATGGTTGCCGCCTTCGGCGACCAGGAAGGCTCGGCGGTCGCGATGGACCCGCGCACGGGCGAGGTCCTGGCGATGGTCAGCCTGCCGTCGTACGACCCGAACCTGTTCGTCAACGGCATCTCCCACGCCGATTTCAAAGCGTTGAACGACAATCCATCGCGCCCGCAGTTCAACCGCCTTGTACTGGGCGGCGTGGCCCCCGGCTCGACGCTCAAGCCGCTGATCGCACTGGCCGGTCTGGACGCCGGTGTGCGCCGCCCGGAAGACAAGATCCTGTCCACCGGCATGTTCTACCTGCCCGGCACCAGCCGCGGCTGGGGCGATGCCAACCGTGGCGGCCATGGCTGGACCGACCTGCGCAAGTCGATCTCAAATTCGGTCAATACCTATTACTACCGGCTGGCGCTGGACCTGGGCATCGAGCGTTTCGACCATTACATGGACTATTACGGTTTCGGCCAGCCGACCGGCATCGACCTGACCGGCGAGATCGGCGGCATCCTGCCGTCACCGGCGTACAAGCGGAAGACCCGCAAGGAAGCGTGGTACCCCGGCGATACAGTCAACATCAGCATCGGCCAGGGCGACTGGAAGGTCACTCCGCTGCAGCTGGCGCGGGGCGTCAGCGGTCTGGCCAGCGGGCAGCTGCGCACGCCGCACCTGGTCATCCAGCAGCGCGAAGGGTTCGACAGCGAGTGGACCGGGGTGCCGGCACGCGACAGCAAGCCGGTCAGCCCCAATCCGAACAACGTGCAGGCCGTGCGCGAAGGCATGATGGCGACCATGCAGCCCGGCGGCAGCGGCTGGCGGGTGGCGGTCGGGGCGCCGTACGTGATGGCCGGCAAGACCGGCACCGCGCAGGTGGTCAGCCGCCGTGGCACGGCAGCGGTGAATCCCAAGAGCCTGCCGATGCACCTGCGCCACCGTGCGCTGTTCGTCGGCTTCGCGCCGGCCGATCAGCCGGTGATCGCATTGGCGATCGCGGTGGAAGGCGGCGGTTACGGCGGCTCGGCAGCTGCGCCGATCGCACGCAAGGTGTTCGATGCCTGGCTGCTGGGCAAGATGCCCGATGGCATCCAGCCGCTGGACAGCGAACGCGGCACCACCGCCATCGGTGCGACCGCTTTCGACAACGAGGACGTGGGCGCCCGCCACGCGGGGGATGCTGCCGCCGCACAGGTCGGTGAGCATCCGGTGCTGATCGGCGCTGCGGTCCCGCAGCCCCAGCCGCAGCCGGGAACACCCGCTGCGCCGGCACCGGCACTGCCTGCCGCGCCGCGTCCACCGGCGGCTGCGGAGGCGACGCGATGAGGGCCTTCCTGCGATGGGCCGGGGACATGCTGCGGCGCTTCTTCAGCACGCTGGACTGGGTACTGTGCCTTGCCCTGGGCGCGCTGATGATGATCGGCCTGGCCACGCTGAAGAGTGCAGGCGGCGACAGCCTGGTAATGGCGCAGGGCGCCCGCTTCGCCGTGGGCATGGCCGCGCTGTGGGCCATCTCGCGGGTACCGATCCTGCGCATCCGTTCGGCGACGCCGATGATCTACGCGATCTCCATGATCCCGTTGCTGGCGGTGTTCGTGCTCGGTACCGGCAAATACGGCCGGCAGTGGCTGGACCTGAAGTTCTTCTACCTGCAGCCGGCTGAACTGCTGAAGGTGAGCCTGCCGATGATGGTGGCCTGGTACCTGCACCGGGTGCCCTTGCCACCACGCATCAATACGGTGCTGGTGTCGCTGGTCATCATCGGCGTGCCGACCGGTCTGGTGATGCTGCAGCCGGACTTCGGCACGGGCGTGCTGATCGCCGCCAGCGGCGTGTTCGTGCTGCTGCTGGCCGGGTTGCCATGGTGGTGGGTGGGGCTGGGCGTGGGCGGCGTGGCCGCGGTTGCGCCGCTGGCCTGGTTCTGGCTGCTGCGGCCCTACCAGAAGGACCGCATCATGATGTTCCTCGACCCGGAAATGGATGCGCTGGGCGCGGGCTGGAACATCATCCAGTCGAAGATCGCGATCGGTTCCGGCGGGTTCGACGGCAAGGGCTGGGGCGAAGGCTCGCAGTCGCACCTGAACTTCATTCCCGAGCAGACCACCGACTTCGCGTTCTCGGTGTTGAGCGAGGAATTCGGCTGGATCGGCGTGGCCGTCGTGCTGGCGCTGTACCTGGTGGTGATCGGGCGCTGCCTGTGGATTGCCAGCCAGTCGCGCGACTCCTATTCGCGGCTGCTGGCCGGTGCCACCGGCCTGGCGTTCTTCGTCTACGTGCTGGTCAATGGCGGAATGATCTCGGGTCTGTTGCCGGTGGTGGGCGTGCCGATGCCGTTGATCAGCTACGGCGGTACGTCGGCCGTCTCGCTGCTGGCCGGCTTCGGGCTGGTGATGGCGGTGCGCAGCCACAATCCCGTGCACGGCGGCTACGGCTAGCACCTCCGGGAGCGCGCGGCCGACGCGGGTTGCTGCACCTCTGCGGTTTCGGGCAAGGCCGGGGCCGTCCAACGCTTGCGCAACGCCCTTCATGGAAGCGTTCCCATGACGACGCGCAACAGCAGGTCCGCTGACCAAAGCCCTAAAAAAACGTTATCTAGTTCACACTTTTACGCTGCGTTGATTTTGATCAATGGACTTGTCGCAATCGGCCTGCACAATGGCGGCCCGTTCGGCACGGCGCGCCGTCTATCGTTGCAGCGCGAGGGGGCGTCGGGCGGGAAGCAGTACTGATCCAACGGATACAGGGCGCGCGGGGTACTGCCACTGGGGAGCGGCAGCCGCGCGCGTATCGACCGGATCCGGTCGCCGGTTGCGTCTGCGGGGATGGGGACGCAACCGGCAACCTCTCAACTGAATACGATGGATCGCTCACATCGTTTTCACAATTTCGACTGCTTGCAAGCAAATCGTTGTGATTCATGGTGTTAGGGGTTTTAATTCATCCATGACCTGCTAACCTGCGACGATGATTCGACGCACTCTGGCCTGCATGCTTACCCTCGGCCTGGTCGCCTGCGCGACCCAGCCGACATCTCCACCGTCTTCACCGCAGGCCAGCAGCACGCCGCGCCATCCGGCCAGCAAGCCCAAGGGACCGGCCGAGGCCGCACCGGAAGCCACCGCCGCCACCGCGCCGCCGGTCGATCTCACGCCGGTTCCGTTCGAGACCGCGCGCGCCACCTTCATCGCCGATACCGCCAAGCGTTACGGACTCCAGCCCGACGAGATCCGTCGCGTGCTCGACCAGGCGCAGGTGCGCCAGCCGATCATCGCCGCGATGTCGCGCCCTGCCGAACGGGTCAAACCCTGGAACGAATACCGGCCGATGTTCATCAGCAAGGCGCGCATCGAGGGGGGCCGTGCCTTCCTCGCCGAACACCGCGCCGAGCTGGATCGCGTGCAGCAGCGCACCGGTGTTCCGGCCGAGGTGATCGTGGCGATCATCGGCGTGGAGACCAGCTATGGCAGGAATGCCGGCAACCACCGCGTGCTCGATGCGCTGTACACGCTGGCCTTCTACTACCCGCGCAGCGGCGATCCGGAGAAGCTGGAACGCGAGGTGCGCCGCGAGCTGTTCTTCCGTGATGAACTGGCCAAGCTGTTTGAACTGGGCCGCGAGGAGAAACTCGACATCACCACGCTCAAGGGCAGCTATGCCGGTGCGATGGGCATGGGCCAGTTCATGCCGTCCAGCTACCTGGACTATGCCGTGGATGGCAACGGCGACGGTCGCCGTGACCTGTTCAACAGCTACGACGACGTGTTTTCCTCCATTGCCAACTACTTCGTGAAGAAGGGAGGCTGGGTCCGGGGCGGGCAGGTGGCCGTGCCGGCGACACTCGCTCCGGGGCGCGAGGAATTCAATCCGACCGAGTGGGCACCGACCTGGTCGCTGGCCGATCTGGCCCAACGTGGCTATCAGCCTGCCGCACCGGTACAGCCGGGTGCGACGGCCACTCCGGTTACGCTCGAGGGCAGCACCGGCAAGCAGTACTGGCTGGGCTTCCAGAACTACTACGCGATCACCCGCTACAACCTCTCGAAGATGTATGCGATGGCCGTGTTCCAGTTGTCGCAGGCCATTGCCGGACAGGAGCTGCCCCCGGCATGAACATCAGATGGCTGGTCCCTGGATTGATCGTCCTCGCGCTGGCCGCCTGCAGCAGCGCGCCGAAGAAGCCGGCCACCGCCGGCCATGGTGGAACGCCTTCCGGTACGGTGGTGCAGGGCAGGGGCACGCGCCCGGCGCATTGTCCGGAGGGATCGCCCTATGCGGCGGCCAAGGAAGACCCGAACACGCGGGGCAACTACACCGCCGGCGGCCTGTACCGGCCGGGCGTGAAAGACAGCACGCCGAGCTACATTCCGAACGTGGCCTGCATTCCCGAGCCGGAAGTGACGGCTGAAACACGTTCGGCCATCGGCAACAAGTCGCCGTACGTGGTGCTGGGCAAGTCGTACAAGGTGCTCGACGATACCCGCGATTATGTCGAGCGCGGTACGGCGTCGTACTACGGCGCCAAGTTCCATGGCCGCCTGACCTCGAACCGGGAGGTCTACGACATGTACCAGTTCACCGCTGCGCACAAGACGCTGCCGCTGCCCAGCTTCGCCCGCGTGACCAATCTGGACAACGGCGAGTCGGTGATCGTGCGGGTCAATGACCGGGGCCCGTTCCACGATGGCCGCGTGGTCGATCTGAGCTATGCCGCTGCGGTACGCCTGGGCATCACCCAGCGCGGAACCGGCAATGTGGAGGTGCGCGCGCTGCAGCCGGGTGAGGGCAATCTGCTGGCGCAGAAGCCGTCGCGCCGCGAGCGCCGGGCGGCCGAAGCCGCCGCCGCTGCCGGTGCGGCGACGACGATGGCGAGCACTGTCGCCACGCGCCCGACGGCCGACAGCGACATCGACCGCCTGGTCAAACGCCTGCCTGCCGATGCGGTGCCGACGCGGGGCCAGCCGGCCACCACGCAGGCGGTGGCCAGCACGCCGCCGGACGTGGCGGTCAGCAGCCTGCCGCCGAGTGCAGTGGGCGTCCGCACTGCGGCACCTGCCGCTGCGCCGGCGAGAGTCGCCGCCACGGCGCCGCGCGCTTCCGCGGCACCGGCCAGCAGCCCCACGCTGTCGCAGCAGGTGGTGGGTGCGGTGATGGTGCAGGTGGCCAGCTTCTCCAACCGTGACAATGCCAATCGTGCGATGGGCCAGCTCAATGCGGCCGGCATCGTCGGCGCGACCATCAGCGACATCGCCGCCGGTGGCCGCACGCTCTTCCGTCTGCGCGTACCCGCCAGCGATCATGCCAGTGCCGCGGAACTTGTCGGCCGCATCGCCGGTCTGGGCCTTGGATCGCCGCAGATCGTCAAGGATTGATCCCGCCCGGGTCGGTGCTGCCGGCCCGGGCCACCCCGGCCTACAATGGCCATTCTGTTCCCCCTCCATTCCCGGCCGTCCCTGGAGCCCGCTGTCCAATGAATTTCCGTTCCGCCGCCACCGCCTTGGCCGCCACCCTGGTGGTGGGCCTGGCTTCTGCCCAGACGCCGCTGCCGACCCCGGCCGCACCTGCACCTGCCGCCGCTGCGGCTCCGGCCACCGTGGCCACGCCACCGGCCCCGGTGCCGAGTGTGTCCAAGGCCTGGATCCTGATGGACTACGCCACCGGCCAGGTGCTGGCGGGCGAGAACATCCACGAGCAGCTGGCGCCGGCCAGCATCACCAAGGTGATGACCTCCTACGTGATCGCCGCCGAGGTCAAGAACGGCAAGGTCCGTGCGGATGACCAGGTGATGATGAGCGAGCGCGCCTGGCGCGAAGGCGGTGCGGGTACCGACGGCAGCTACAGCGGCTTCCCGGTGAACCAGACCGCGCGCCTGGAAGACATGGAAAAGGGCATGGCCATCCAGTCCGGCAACGATGCCGCGATCGCCTTGGCCGAGCACGTGGCGGGCAGCGAGGAAGCCTTCGCCTCGCTGATGAACAGCTACGCCGCCAAGATCGGCATGAAGAACTCGCACTTCGTCAACGCCCACGGCCTGACCGCCGCGGGCCACCACAGCACCGCCTATGACCTGGCGCTGCTGGGCCGGGCGATGGTGCGTGATTACCCGGAAACCTACGCGTACAACAAGATCAAGGAATTCCAGGTCGGCAACATCAAGCAGCCCAACCGCAACCTGCTGTTGTGGCGCGACGGCAGTGTCGATGGCATCAAGACCGGGCACACCTCCGAGGCGGGCTACTGTCTGATGAGTTCGGCGCAGCGCGGCGACCAGCGCCTGATCGCGGTGGTGCTGGGCGGCGCCTCCGAGAAGCAGCGCGCCGATGACAGCCTGGCGCTGTTGAACTGGGGCTTCCGCTTCTTCGAAACGCACCGCCTGTATGAGCCGGGCAAGGCCGTCGCCGAGCACAAGGTGTGGAAGGGCACCAGTGACAAGGTGCAGCTGGGCGTGGCCCAGCCGATGCTGGTCAGCGTGCCGCGTGGCCGCTACAACGACCTGAAGCCGAGCATCGATGTGCCCAAGACCCTGGAAGCGCCGTTCACGGCCGGCCAGCAGATCGGCACGGTGAAGGTGAGCCTGGATGGCAAGGTGGTGGCCGAAGCGCCGCTGGTGGCGGTGGCCGCCGTCGAGCAGGCCGGCTTCTTCAAGCGCCTGTGGGACAGCTTCTGGATGTGGTGGGAATCGGAATGATGCGCAGCGCCGTGCGCTGACATGAAAAGGAAAAGGCCGGCGCATGCCGGCCTTTTCCGTTGCAGCCAATGTGCGGACCAGATGTCCGCACTGTTCTAGAGCGAACGGCTGATGGTGAAGCTGCCGAACACCGGTGCCTCGCGCTGGCCGTTGAACTCGCGGGTGCTGTGGTAGCGCGCCGCTGCGAACTTCCAGCGCCCGCGCATCACCGCGATTCCGTAGCCGCCGTAGGCCACGATGTGGCGCTTGTCGACGCTGTGGCTGTTGCGGAAGGTGTTGCCATCCAGGGTGATGTCGCGGATCACCCAGGCGGCATCGCTGGTGGCGAACAGGTGCCATGACCAGCCGCTCGGCCTGCCACCGCGGGTCGGCGCGGTGTTCTCGCCGGCAGGACGCAGCGGCGTGCTGCCGAAGTCATCCGGCAGCTTCCAGCCGAAGCGCACTTCGCCACCGATGTTGGCCTTGGTCGCCAGATTGCCGACCGAGCCGCCGTAGTGGCTGATCGCGTCCCAGCCCCAGCCGCCCGCGTTGACGCTGGCATCGCCCGGCCAACGACGCATCCGCTCATGGGTCAGCATCACCAGCGGCTCGTTGTGCAGCTGGTTGTCCCAGCCCTGGAACTTCTCGTCGCCCAGCACCTCATGCACGGCGTTCTGCACCTGCTTGCCCTGGGCCCACGGACCGACAACGCCCAGCGTCAGCTGGGTGGTCTGCAGCCGATCACCACTGCGCGCGTTGTAGCCGAAGCTGGCGATCAGCACGCCCGCGTAGGGGCGGTCATCCTTGATCAGGTCCTTCCGGGTGAAGTCGGTCGGGGTGAAGATGCCCTGGGCGATGCTGAAGATCATGTTCTGTTGTTCGAACCGGCCCGGGTGCAGGCGCTCCAGATAGCCGTTGACCCAGCGCGCCAGGCGCGGCAGGCAGGGATCGTCGGTGTAATCGACGAGGTTCGGTGATACGAAGGTCAGTTCGGCGCCGTTGGTATACCCCTGGTCCTGGTGGCGGCCGCCGAACAGGTCGTTGTCAACGCGGAAATTGATCTGCGGCGGGTGCTCACGCATGGCATCGGGGCCGCATTGTTCGGCGGCCTGCGCGGCAAGGGGGAGGGCGGCGGCCAGGAGGCCGGACAGCCCGAGGGCTGCGACGCTACGCATGGATGGAATGCTCATGGGGAAAGGGGTGGTCGTCTGTCGTTATATGCAACGACACGGTACCCCGGCCCGCGTGACGGTACGAGCGCGTCCCGGTCACTTGTCTGTTCCGAAAACGACATTGTCTCGTGACGACAACCGGCGCCGGGGCGTGCCGCGCCCCCGCGCAGCAGGAAGCTGAATGGGAATTCAGGTGCAACGCAGCGGCCTGCCGGTGTCCGTGTTGACCTGGATGAATACTCTTGGGTTTGTTGCCCTGCGGCCCGATAATGGGTCCATGGAAATCAAGTCCGACAACCCCGACCACGGCTTCCAGTTCCCCGGCCAGTTCGAGCTCAGCGCAATGGGCCCGGCCAACCGCGGCCTGGAGCATGAGCTTCCCCGACTGCTGCAGGCCGAAGGCCTGGACGTCGTGAACGAGCGCATCAGCTGGAAGCATTCGTCCAATGGCAAGTACGTGTCGGTCCGGCTGGTGTTCAAGGCCGAGACCCGCGAACAGTACGACGCCGCCCATCGGGCGCTGCGCGATCACCCGGAAGTGAAGTGGACGCTGTAGCCGACAGCTGCCCGGCCGACGCCGCTCCGGAAAACCGCCCGCCGCGTCCGGCGCTGGTGCGCGACCTTGGCCGCCAGGCCTATGAGCCGGTCTGGCGGGCGATGCAGCGCTTCACCGATCAGCGCGCTGACGAGACGACCGACGAGCTGTGGGTGGTGGAGCATGATCCGGTGTTCACCCTCGGCCAGGCCGGCAAGGACGAGCATGTGCTGGCCCCGGGGGCGATCCCGGTGCTGCACGTGGACCGCGGCGGCCAGGTCACCTACCACGGGCCGGGGCAGATCGTGATCTACCCGCTGCTGCGCCTGCCGCGCCTGGGCATCGGCGTGCGCGACTACGTGTGCCGCATCGAGCAGGCCATCATCGATACGTTGGCCGAATGGAACATCGGTGCCGAACGCCGCGAAGGTGCCCCGGGCGTCTACGTTGGCAATGCCAAGATTGCCGCGCTGGGCATCCGCGTGCGCCGTGGCTGCACCTTCCATGGCCTGGCCTTCAACGTGGCCATGGACCTGGAACCCTTCCACCGCATCAACCCCTGTGGTTATCAGGGGCTGCAGGTGACCTCGGTGGTAGACTTGGGCGGGCCGTCCGGGATGGATGCCGTCAAGACGGTGCTGCTGGAACAGCTGGCCCGCCAGTTCGGCCTGCGGCTGCAGCACGTGCCCGAACTGCCTGATCTCTCTGCGGCCGCGTGACCGCTCCCCGGAACTGCCATGACTGAAACCACTGCCCGCACCATTCCCCTGCAGATCGTGCAGGGCGACATTCCGACCGCCGCACCGTTGCAGGCCGGCGTCAAGCAGCTGGGCGGGGACAAGATCAACCGTTCGCCGGTTCAGTTCGCCGATGCACCGGTGCTGCGCAAGCCCTCCTGGATCCGCGTGCGCATTCCCTCGGGCAATGCGGTCCAGAACCTGAAGGCCAAGCTGCGCGAGAACCGCCTGGTGACGGTCTGCGAGGAAGCCAGCTGCCCGAACATCCATGAGTGCTTCGGCCACGGTACGGCGACCTTCATGATCCTGGGCGAGGTCTGCACCCGCCGCTGCTCGTTCTGCGACGTCGCCCACGGCCGGCCCAAGCCGCCGGATGCCAACGAGCCGCCCAGCCTCGGCCAGACGGTGGCCGACATGGGCCTGAAGTATGTGGTGGTGACCAGTGTCGACCGCGATGACCTGCGCGACGGCGGTGCCCAGCACTTCGTCGACTGCATCACCGCCATCCGTGAGAAGTCGCCGGGTACCCGCATCGAAGTGCTGACCCCGGACTTCCGCGGCAAGGGCCGCATGGAGCGCGCGCTGGACATCCTCGCGCAGAACCCGCCGGACGTGTTCAACCACAACATCGAGACCGTGCCGGACCTGTACCGCAACGTGCGCCCGGGCGCGGACTACCAGTGGTCGCTGACGCTGCTGAAGAACTTCAAGGCCCAGCACCCGCAGGTGCCGACCAAGAGCGGCATCATGCTGGGTCTGGGCGAGGACTTCGAGCAGATCAAGGCGACGATGCGTGACCTGCGTGCCCACGACGTGGACATGATCACCATCGGCCAGTACCTGCAGCCGACCGCGCACCACCACCCGGTGCTGAAGTACTGGACGCCCGAGGATTACAAGGCGCTGGAAGACTACGGCTATGAGCTGGGCTTCAGCCACGTCGCCTCCGGCCCCATGGTGCGCTCTTCGTACCACGCCGACGTGCAGGCCAAGGGCGCCGGCGTTTCCTGACCGGTAGCGCCGGGCCATGCCCGGCGGTTCTTTCCCGCTGCGCTCGCCGGGCATGACCCGGCGCTACCGATGGGCGTGCCTACCACCTTGGTGGGCGCGGACCATTGGTCCGCACGCCTTCGCCTGCATTCACAATTTGCTACACCGGCCCCGCTAGGCTGGTTTTCCACCGGATGCGGACGGGTGACAAACCCGGCAACTTTCGGCACTGTCGTGATGTCTGAACACCACGCAGTCTCCCCCTTGGCAAGGCGCCTTCGAGCACGTTCATGAAATTCAAAGCCCCCGCATTCCTGATGGCCCTGGCGCTGGTAGCGCCGCTGGCGCTGTCGGCCAAGGCCGATTCGCCGGCGCTGCCGGCTGCGGCGACCGCCGACCAGGTGACCACCTCCAAGCTGGTGTACGGCCTGTTGTCCGACAGCCGGTACGCCTACCGTCCGCGTGCGCTCGATGAAGCCACCTCCAAGGATGTGTTCAAGCGTTACCTGGAGACCCTGGACGGCGGCAAGCAGTACTTCACCCAGGCCGATGTGGCGCGCTTCGCACCCTTCGAGGCGAACATCGCCAATGCCATCCGTGGCGGTGAACTTGAGCCGGCCTTCCAGGTCTTCGCGGTGTACAAGCAGCGCGTAGGCGAGCGCGTGGCCTACGCACGCAAGCTGCTCAGGCAGGAGCCGGACTTCACCACCGACGAGCGCTTTGAGTACGACCGCAAGAAGGTGCCGTGGGCGGCCAGCAATGCCGAGCTGGATGAACTGTGGCGCAAGTCGGTCAAGAATGACTGGCTGCGCCTGAAGCTGGCCGGCAAGAAGCCGGACGACATCCGCAAGACGCTCGACAAGCGCTACGCGACGCTGGAGAAGTCGGTCAACGAGCTGAAGGGCGAGGATGTCTTCCAGTTCTTCCTCAACGCCTACACCAGTGCGGTCGATCCGCACACCGACTACTTCACTCCGCGTACCGCCGAGAACTTCAACCAGGCGATGTCGCTGTCGCTGGAAGGCATCGGTGCGCAGCTGCAGCGGCAGGACGACATGGTGGTGATCCGCGAGATCATCGCCGGCGGACCGGCCTCCGTGGATGGCACCCTGAAGCCGGGTGACCGCATCGTCGGCGTCGGCCAGGGCAAGTCCGGCGTGGTCGAGGATGTGATCGGCTGGCGCATCGACGATGTCGTGGCCAAGATCCGCGGTGCCAAGGATACCCAGGTCAAGCTGGAGTTCATCCCGGCCGAGGAGGGCGCCGATGGCAAGCATCACACCCTGGTCCTGACCCGGCAGAAGGTGCGCCTGGCCGAGCAGGCCGCCAAGGGTGAAACCATGACCATTCCGGCCGCCAACGGCGAGCCGGCGCGGAAGATCGGCGTGATCAAGCTGCCGACCTTCTACCAGGACTTCGAGGGCCGTCGCCGCAATGCCGCCGATTACGCGTCGGCCACGCGCGATGTGGCCAAGCTGCTGGCGGGCTTCAAGAACGACAGGCTCGACGGCGTGGTGCTGGACCTGCGCAACAACGGTGGTGGCTCGCTGGACGAGGCGATCGAACTGACCGGGCTGTTCATCGAACAGGGCCCCGTGGTGCAGGTGCGTGAATCGGGCGGCCGCATTACCGTCAACAGCGACCGCAATCAGGGCGTGGCGTGGGACGGCCCGCTGGCCGTGCTGGTCAACCGTGGTTCGGCCTCGGCGTCGGAAATCTTCGCCGGTGCCATCCAGGACTACGGCCGCGGCCTGGTGATCGGCGAGACCACCTTCGGCAAGGGCACCGTGCAGAACATCGTCGACCTTGATCGCTGGCCGAGCGGCGAAACGCAGCGCTTCGGCCAGGTCAAGCTGACCATCGCCCAGTTCTTCCGCATCAGCGGCAGCAGCACCCAGCACAAGGGCGTGGTGCCGGACCTGGCGTTCCCCGCCAGCGTCGATGCCACCGAGTTCGGCGAAAGCACCTACGACAATGCCCTGCCGTGGACCCGCATCGCCGCGGTGCCGCATACGCAGTACGGGAACTTCGCGCCGCTGCTGCCGAAGCTGGAAACCCGCCACGAGGCACGCATCGCCACCGACAAGGAATTCGTGTGGTGGAACGAGGATGTCGAACAGTTCCGTGCCGAAGCGGCGAAGAAGTATGTCTCGCTCAATGAAGCGACGCGTCGTGCCGAGCGGGAACGCCAGGACACCCAGCGCAAGGAGCGCCAGATCATGCGCAAGGAGCTGGGCCTGGCCCTGGATCCGCTGGCCGATGACAGCAGCGATGACGGCCTGACCGGCAACGAGCGCGATATCGTCAAGGATGCCGCCCGTGAGAAGGCCGCCGAGAAGCGACCGGACCCGCTGCTGCGTGAATCCGCTGCGATCCTGGCCGATGCGGTGAATCTGCTGGCCAATGATCGCCCGCTGTCGGCGCAGGTGCTGCCGCAGTCCACCGGGGCCGGTCGCTGGGCCGATTGAGCCACGCGTGACATGAAGTACCCCACGGGGCCGGCAATGCCGGCCCCGTCTGCGTTCACGGGCAGCGCCGGGTCATGCCCGGCGAGCGCAGCGGTTGGCGGAAGTTGTTGGGCCATGCGCGGCGCTGCCGGTGCATGAACCGGGAGCAACAGCGTGCGCCGCCAGCGGTGCTGTCGACCTGCCGCACACGGGGGCGGGACTACCCTTGCAGCTACCTTTCTCGCAGGAGTTCCCATGCGGGTCTCCCCTCTGTGCAGCGTTGCCGTGGGTATTGCCAGTGCCCTGATCCTGTCGGCCTGCGGTGGCCGCGCCGCCGACAGCACCGTGCTGCGCGAGTCCTTCGATTCCGGCGACACCTTCTCCCGGACGGTCGACAGCCGCCCGGCCGATGCCTGTGAAGCGGCGCGACGGGCCCTGCTCAGCCAGGGCTATGCGATCGCCCGCGTCGATGACGCGCAGGTAGAGGGGAGCAAGAACTTCCAGCCACGCGAGGACGATCACGAGCAACTGGTACTCCGCATCTCCTGCGCGCCGCGTGGCAGCCAGTCGCTGGTGTTCGTCAGCGCGGTGCAGGACCGCTATGCGTTGAAGAAGAGCCCGACCTCGGCCAGCGTGGGCGTGGGCGCGCTGGGTTCGGTATCGCTGCCGTTCGGCAGCAATGACGATTCCCTGGTGAAGGTCGCCAGCAGCACCATCACCGATGCCGACTTCTACCGCCGGTTCTTCCAGCGCCTGCAGCAGTACCTGCCGGCCGCCCCCGGTGAGGCGCCGCCGGTTCCGGAACGGTTGCCCGCTCCCCCCGTATCGGAGCCGGCGGCGGCGACGGATCAGGGTTGAGCGTGCGGCGTGGGTTGATGGTCATGGCCCTGCTGCTGGCTTCGCCGGCAGGCAGCGCGGCGGCGGCCGCGGACTGCACGCAGGGCCTGCTGCAGCGGCTGGGCTGGCGGTTTGAAGTGGCTGCGGTCAGTGCGCCGCAGATCCAGGGTGGCCCGGTGTGCACCCGGGCATCGCTGGCCGAGGCGCAGGCCGCAGGTGATATGCGTGTGCGATGGCCGCAGACGCTGGACGGGGCGCAGCGCGAGGCGCTGCTGCAGCAGCTGCTGGAGGATCCTGCCACGGTCTGTGCCTATGCCTTCGAACTGGGCGCGGCGACCCGGCGGGCCGCCACGTCGCTGCAGGGCAACCCGCAGTTCCGCTTCTCCGGCGCACAGCTGGGCTGGATCGGCTTCGGGATGCAGGGCGCACGGGCGCAGGGGTGGCAACGCGTGCGCAGCTTTGGCCGCGGCTACGTTCCCGTGGATGGCAACAGCCGCGCGCTGCAGGCGTTCTACGGCGGTGCGGTGCGTGCCGAATGCGGTGTCGGCCGCCAGGTCGCGCAGCTGGCAACGCAGCGTGAGCTGTATGGCGATGCTGCGTTCGATGCGGAGTTCACCGCAGGCGAACTGTCGATCGGCACCTTCATCGCGCTGCACGGCACCGACAGTGTCCTGCTCGGTGCGCATGCGGGCGACTTCCTTGCCGACGGCAAAGCCGTGCGCACCTCGGCGAGGGGACGTCAGGCCTTCGCGGGCGTGCCCGGCTTCATCGAACACGTATACGACAAAAGCACGCTGGACGATCTGAGCAACCAGGCCGAGAACTTCGTCGTGGTCGACGTCGGGCCGGATGCAGCACAGGCGCTTGCCCGCCACGGAGGCCTGGCCTGGTACGACCAGCGCAACGCCGAGCTGTGGCAACTGGCGCAGGGGCTGCCTCGGGTGGGGCGGCGCTATTTCGAGCGGCTCCTGTTCGAACGCGACCCCGGACTGCGGGCACGCCTTCCAGCGCGCTACCACGCCCGCCTGGCACGCATGGACCAGGTGCTGGACGATCCGTTCTACCAGCAGTTCGTGATCTACGTGCATCCGCGCGGTATACGTCCCATCGGCTACCACATCGCCCGGCTGCTCGACCGCAATCCACGGACGCCGTTTTCGATCGACCTGGCGGTGCACAATCTGCATACCACGCTCTACCGGCGTTGGCGCGAGGCGCAGCTGCGCCACTGTGCGTCAACCGGCAGGCCAGGCAGCCTGACCCTAGACCCCAACTGAAGGTGAAACAATGGATATTGCAATGATCGGCCTTGGCCGCATGGGCGCCAACATGGCCCAGCGCCTGCATCGCGGCGGCCACCGCGTGGTCGGCTACGACCCGGGCGAAGGCGCCCGCCAGCGCGCCGCGGAGGCCGGCATCGAAGTAGTCGATTCGCTGGCCGCCGCGGTCGCCGCGCTGCCGGTGCCGCGCGTGCTGTGGTTGATGGTGCCGGCGGGCGAAACGGTCGACCAGACGCTCGGCCAGCTGACCCCGCACCTGGCCGAGGGTGACATCGTCATCGACGGCGGAAACTCCAATTACCAGGACTCGATCCGCCGCGCCAAGGCGCTGGCCGAGGACGACCTGGGCTACGTCGACTGCGGCACCAGCGGCGGCATCTGGGGCCTGCAGGAGGGCTACAGCCTGATGGTCGGCGGTGAGGCGAAGGTGGTGGAGCAGGTTGCGCCGCTGCTGCGCACACTGGCGCCGGCGGAGGATCGGGGTTGGGCACGCGTCGGTCCTCCCGGTGCGGGCCATTTCACCAAGATGGTCCACAACGGCATCGAGTACGGAATGATGCAGGCCTACGCCGAAGGCTTCGCACTGATGGAACGCAAGCAGGACATGGAGCTGGACCTGGCGCAGGTTGCCGAGGTCTGGCGCCATGGCAGCGTGGTGCGTTCGTGGTTGCTGGACCTGAGTGCCGAGGCGCTCAAGCGCAATCCGTCGCTGGATGGCATCGCCCCCTACGTGGAGGATTCCGGTGAAGGCCGCTGGACCGTGGCCGAAGCGATCGCGCTGGATGTGCCGGCGCCGGTGATCACGCTCTCGCTGCTGGAACGCCTGCGGTCGCGCGAGTCGAATTCGTTCACTGACCGCCTGCTGGCGGCGATGCGCAACGAGTTCGGTGGGCATGCGATCAAGAAGTCGTAAGCGCCAGGACCGGAGCCCTTCGGCGCTGCCGTGGGGTTCCGGGCCGCGGACCGCGATCAGTTCAGTGCGATGCGCCGGGCCTCGTAAGCGCTGTCCCTGCCAGCCTGCAGCAAGCGCATTACCTGCAGCGCCTGCAATGGGCTGACCGTGGGTTCACCGTCACCCTGCATCGCCGCAGCGAACTGGGCATACAGGCGGCGATAGTCGCCCGGCAGGTTGTCGACCGTGCTGCGTTGCACGTTGTCCTCGGCATCGCAGTACACCCGCTCGCCGTGACGCGGGTCGATGCCCCAGCCCGGCGCGCCCGGCGCAACGCCGCGGCGCAGCTGTGCTTCCTGTACGTCCAGGCCCTGCTTGATCCAGCTGGCGCGGCTGCCGTGCACGGCGAACCGAGGCGTCGGTGCCGCCACCAGCGAACCGGCATGGAGGATCGCGCGGTGCCTCGGGTAATGCAGCACCGCATGGAAGTAATCGATGCCGCTGCCGCCTTCGCGCTGCACCGCCAGGTCCGCGTCGATCGCCTGCGGCCAGCCGAACAGCACCAGCATCTGATCCAGCAGATGCGGTGCAAGGTCATACCACAGGCCACTGCCAGGCCCCTCCTGCTCCCGCCAGCGCTCGCGCACGTGGGGCCGGTAGCGATCGAAATGCGCATGGCATTCGGCGACTTCGCCGAGCGCACCTTCGGCCAGCAAGGCCTGCAACGTCAGGAAATCGGCGTCGAAACGGCGATTCTGGAACACCGTGACGATGCGGTCTGCATCGCGCGCCGCCGCCAGCACGGCTTCGGCTTCGGCCACGTCCAGTGCGAAGGGTTTGTCCACCAGCACATGCTTGCCTGCGGCCAGCGCTGCCATCGCCAATGGTGCGTGCTGGTCATTCGGCGTGGCAATCACCACCGCGTCCACCGCCGGATCGTCGAATACGTCCCGGGGTGCCGCGCGCACATGTACATCGCTGAACGTGCGCAGCAGCAGGTCGCGCTGTGAACTGACCACGCTGTGCAGGGTCAGTCCCGGGGTGTGCTGGATCAGCGGCGCGTGGAAAACGCGGCCGGCAAGGCCGTACCCGATCAGGGCCAGTTGCAGGTCAGGGCGCATGGCAGTGCTCCGCGCAGATCAGGCATGCAGGGTAAACGACGGGAGCCAGGATCCAAAGCTGAACGGTTGCGTTGAAAACCGGCGCGATTCACGGCGGCGTGACCGTAGCGCCACGCCTGCTGCACGGCGCTGCGGCCACACTGGCCCCACATTCCGCAGGAGGTAACACACGATGAACAACCCGACCCGTACGCTGATTGCTTCGGCCCTCACCCTGGGCCTGGCGCTGTCCTCCTCGGCTGCATTCGCCAAGGATCCGTCAGCCAAGAGTCCGCCTGCCACCGACCATTCGGCGATGACCCACGCCGATCGCCACGACTCCAACGAGCCGGTGACCGACACCTGGATCACCACCAAGGTGAAGGCCGACCTGCTGGCCAGCAGCAATGTGCCGGGCACCGAGGTCAAGGTGGAAACCGTGAATGGCGTCGTCAGCCTCAGCGGCACGGTGGCGACCCAGGCCGAGCATGACAAGGCCGTCACCACCGCCAAGGGCATCAAGGGCGTCACCCGCGTTGATGCCAGCGCGCTGAAGGTCAACGCGGCGGCCAAGCGCTGATCCCGGGCGCCGCCCCGTCGGGGCGCTGCAATACAGCTGCATGACGGTGGAGCCGGGCCAGCCCCGGCTCCACCCATGATGTTTTCTGGAGCGTTCAGCTGCCGGGGCCAGACGTTCCAGAGGTGTGACCGCCTGCGCTATATTGCCGGTTCCGCCGCAGCTGGGCCTGTCCGGGCCCATCCCTCTGCGGCCGTGCTGATGAGGAACTATGGCGCTGGTGTTCAGTGACGACATCTGGGATCGCTGGCGATTGCCGGCCTTGGCGCTGGCCGCCGCCGCGATCATCGTCGTGCCGTGGTTGACCCAGCGCAAGCTTCAGCGTGAGAACGAAGAAGCCATGGCCTGGGTGACGCATACGCAGGCGGTTGGCGTGGCGCTCCAACAGTTGCAGGCCGATGTGCGCGATGTCGAGTCGGCGGCGTTGACGCTGTCCAAGGGCGTGGACGCGCCCGGCCTGCGCGAGCGCATGGCCAAGGCCAACGAGATTCCCGGCCGACTCGCAGAGCTGGGCCGGATGACACGCGATAATCCTGAGCAGCTGATCCGCATCGGTCGCATCGAGTCCATGCTGGAAGGGCGGCTGGCGGTGGCGCGCGCGCTGGCCAAGGCCGAACCGAACAGTGACCAGCGCGCGCTGGTACAGGACCTGAGCACCCGTTACCCGATCCGCAGCGTGGTTGAAGAGCTGCAGAACAGCGAGCAGGCGCTGCTGGCCGAGCGGGCCGAACAGGCTGCGCGGCAGCGCAGGCAGACCGAATTCGTCTCGTGGAGCTCGCTGGTGGTACAGCTGGCGCTGCTCGGCCTGGTGCTCTGGCTGCTGCAGCGGCAGATCGGTCGCCGCCTGCAGGCCGAACGGCAGTCGCTGCGCTCGGCCGCGCGCGCTGCCTCAGTGCTGCAGACCGTGCGTGAGCCGATCGTGCTGCTCGACCGCGAGCTGCGCGTGCAGCTGCACAATCCGGCCTTTGCCGAGTTGTACGGCCTGCAGGACGAACGTGCCGATGGCCTGCTGCTGGATGACGTCGGCGACGGCGCCTGGCGGGACGCCGTCGTGCGCCAGCGCCTGGTCGATGTGCTGCTGCGCGGGCGCGAGCTGTGGGACTTCGAGCACGAACAGCGCACCTCCGAGGGCGTGGTGCGCTACATGCTGCTCAACGCGCGGCGCATGCCGCTGCCGGATACCGACGATGAAGTGGTGTTGCTGACCGTCAGCGATGTCACCGTGCAGCGCGCCGTGCAGTCGCGTGTGGAGGAACTGAACCGCCAGCTGGAAGGCAAGGTGGCGCAGGTCTCGGAGGTCAATCGCGAGCTGGAAGCATTCAGCTATTCGGTGTCGCATGACCTGCGCGCGCCGCTGCGCCACGTTGCCGGCTTCTCCGACAAGCTGTCGCGCCACCTGGGCGAGAGCGCCGACGAGAAGAGCCTGCATTACCTTGGGGTGATCTCCAGCTCGGCGCGGCGCATGGCGACGCTGATCGACGATCTGCTGGTCTATTCGCGGCTGGGGCGCGCAGCGATGCGCCAGCAGGCAGTGGACATGCAGTCGCTGGTGTCCGATACCCGTGCGATGCTCGATTCCAACCTGCAGGCCGAGGCTGAAAGCAGTGGCCAGGTCCATCACGTCGAATGGAACATCGCACCGCTGCCGATCGTGGTGGCCGATGAGAACATGATGCGCCAGGTGTGGCTGAACCTGCTCGGCAACGCGGTCAAGTATTCCAGCAACCGCGAACCGGCGAAGATCCGCGTGGATTACCAGCCGCAGCCCGATGGCGGCCATCAGTTCACGGTCAGCGACAATGGTGCAGGCTTTGACATGGCCTATGCCGGAAAGCTGTTCGGCGTGTTCCAGCGCCTGCACAAGGCCAGTGATTACCCCGGTACCGGCATCGGCCTGGCCAGCGTACGCCGCGTGCTGACCCGTCATGGAGGCCGGGTCTGGGCCGAAGCCGAGCCGGACGCCGGCGCAACCTTCCACTTCTACCTGCCTCCCGCGCTCGACGCGGACAAACAAGGTCCCTCCGCATGACGACTCTGCGCACCATCCTTCTTGCCGAAGACAGCCCGGCCGATGCCGAGATGGCGATCGACGCCCTGCAGGAAGCCCGCCTGGCCAATCCCATCGTGCACGTCGAGGACGGCGTGGAGGTCATGGACTACCTGCTGCGGCGCGGTACCTTCGCCAGCCGCGAGGAGGGCCTGCCGGCGGTGCTGCTGCTGGACATCAAGATGCCGCGCATGGACGGCCTGGAAGTGCTGCGGCAGATCCGTGAGCACGAGGAGCTCAAGCGCCTTCCCGTGGTGATCCTGTCGTCCTCGCGCGAAGAGAGCGATCTGGCCCGCAGCTGGGACATGGGCGTGAACGCCTACGTGGTCAAGCCGGTGGACGTGGACCAGTTCTTCGGTGCCGTGCAGACCCTGGGCAAGTTCTGGGCACTGATCAACCAGGCACCGGAACTCGAGTAAGCCCATGCCCCTGACCGGTCCCTCCCTCGGGGCACTGCGCATCCTGCTGGTGGAGGATTCGCCTGAAGACGCCGAGCTGATGTCCGAACAGATGCTGGATGCGGGCCTGGAAGCCCGCTTCGAGCGCGTTGAGAGCGAGGCGGAACTGCGCCAGGCGCTGGCCTCCTTCCAGCCGGATATCGTGCTGTCCGACCTGAGCATGCCGGGTTTCTCCGGCGACGATGCCTTGCGCATCGTGCGCGAGACGGCGCCGGACGTTCCCTTCATCTTCGTCTCGGGCACGATGGGTGAGGAGAATGCAGTGGCGGCGCTGCAGAAGGGCGCCAACGACTACATCATCAAGCACCAGCCGGCGCGCCTGCCGTCGGCGGTGGCCCGTGCGATCCGCGAGGCGCGCAGCGCGGTGGAGCGTTCGCGCGTGGAGACCGAGCTGATGCGCGCGCAACGGCTGGAAAGCCTTTCGCTGCTCGCCGCTGGCCTCAGCCACGACCTGCGCAACATCCTGCAGCCGCTGCTGATCATGCCGGACCTGCTGAAGGCGCGCACCGATGATCCGCAGCTGCACCACCTTGCGGATGTGATCGCCGAGTGCGGCCGCCGCGGTCATGAAATGGCGGAATCGATGTTGTCGTTCGTCCGTGGCTCGCGCAAGCCCAGCGAACGCGTGCAGATCGACGGCCTGTTCGACGCGGTGGCGCTGCTGCTGCGCAGCAACGTGCCCGATGCGGTGCGCCTGCACCTGCAGGTGGAGGATGAGGGCCTGGCGGTCGATGCGAACTACACCGAGCTGCAGCAGGTGCTGTTGAACCTGGCACTCAATGCGATCCAGGCAATGCCCAGCGGCGGCCGCCTGAGCCTGACCGCAAGCCATGCCGGCGAGCGCGACGGTGTGGACTGGATGCGCATCGCCGTGGCCGATGAAGGCATCGGCATGGATGCCGATACGCTCTCGCATCTGTTCAATCCCTTCTTCACCACCAAGGCGGACGGTACCGGCCTGGGCCTGATTTCCTGCAAGCGCATCGTCGAAGGTGCTGGCGGCAGCATCACGGTCACCAGCCAGCCCGGGCAGGGCACCTGTTTCGAGCTGCGCCTGCCGATGCGTGACGCCATCGAGAGCGGCGAGCCGATCGAGCAGCTGGTGGCACTCGGCAGTGGGCAGTCGATCCTGGTGGTCGATGGCGAAGCCACGCGCCTGTCGCTGCTGGGCAACGCGCTGTCCAGCCAGGGATATCAGCTGCAGCTGGCTTCCGATGGACCGGCGGCGTTGCGCTGGATGCAGCAGGAGGCGATGCCGGCGCTGGTGATCGCCGATGCCGGCTCCAAACTGCTGCCGGCCAGCCAGCTGCTGGGCGAAATGGCCGGACTGGGTTACCGGGGGCCGGCGCTGGTGCTGGAAGACGCGTCAGTGGACGTTCCGGCCGATGCATTCCCTGATGGCATCGAGGTGCATGTGCTGCGCAAGCCGTTGCAGATGCAGCAGGTGTTCCGCGCTGTGGCAGAGGCACTGGGCTGAACTTGCGTCGCCGGGCCGTGCCCGGCGGCACGTCACGCCGGCCGTTCCGGGGTCTCCCACGGGAAGCGTGGCAGGCTGTCCACGGCCTGTTCCAACCGCCGTGACCAGTTCTGGTGGATGTCCGCGTACAGGGGCGAGTCCGCGCCCAGCCGCAGCTGCTGGGCGATCCGCAGCTCGCCGTCGCGCAGCAATGCCAGATCGATCGGCAGCCCGACCGAGAGGTTGGAACGGATGGTCGAATCCAGCGACACGATCGCCGTGCGCGCGGCGTCCTCAAGGCGCGTGGCCGGGCTGAGGATGCGGTCGAGGATCGGCTTGCCATACTTGGACTCGCCGATCTGCAGGTAGGGGGTCTCCGGCGAGGCGGCGATGGCATTGCCCAGCGGGTAGATCATGTACAGGCCGGGGCGTTCGCCGGCGACCTGGCCGCCGAAGATCAGCGTGGCCTGGGTGTTGACGCCGTCATGGCCGTGCTCGCTGTGGCCGCCGTGCACCTGGCTGTCCACCAGCAGGCGACCGACATAGGCCGCCGCTTCGAACAGATGGGTCATGTCGCGCAGGTTGGGCGTGCGCCGCTCGCCGGCGTCCCGGGTCAGGCGCGAGACCAGCAACTGGGTGGTGGCCAGGTTGCCAGCCGCCATCAACACGTAGGCCGCCTGGCCGGGATACTCGAACACGTGCAGCTTGCGGTGCACGCGCACATCGTCCAGCGAGGCATTGGTCCGGGTGTCGGCGGCGAAGACCAGGCCCTGGTCCACCTCGATTCCAACGCAATAGGTCATGTCGGTGCCCTATCATGTGCGTCCCGGATTGTAGGCAGGCCGCCGTGACGACGGCATGCCCACGCCCCCCAGACCCGTCACCTGAACCGCATGACCACCGTGCTCCTCAGCCTGGGCAGCAACGTCCAGCCCCGCCGCCATCTCCACGCCGCGGTGGCGGCCCTGCGCGAGCGTTTCGGCGCGTTGCAGGTGTCTCCGGCCTACCGCACGGCCGCGGTCGGCTTCGATGGCCCGGCCTTCCTCAACAATGGCGTGCTGATCCAGACCGATCTGCCGCTGCAGGCGCTGGATGATTGGCTGCACGCACTGGAAGACGCCCACGGTCGTGATCGCAGTGGTCCGCGCTTCTCCGACCGTACCCTGGACATCGACGTGGTGTTCTACGGCAACCACATCGTGGAAGGCCCGGGCCATCTGCGCATTCCGCGCCCCGAGCTGAAGCACGCCTTCGTGCTGAAGCCGCTGGCGGACATCGCGCCGGACTTCATCGACCCGGTCAGCGGCCTGGCCCTGGCGGCGCTGTGGCGCGCACACGCTCAGTTTGGCGAGGCATTCGAGGTGGTTGACCTGGAATGAGGGCCGCTGCGCTCGCCTACGTAGATCGGTAGCGCCGGGCCATGCCCGGCGGACTTCAACTCACCGTGCGTCCGCCATCCACGCGCAGGGTGTGGCCGGTGACGAAGCTGGCCTCGGCCACCAGCCAGTACACCGCCTCGGCGATCTCCTCGACCGTGCCGGTGCGTGCCAGCGGCGTGCGCGCCAGCAGGGCCTCGCGGGCGAAATCGTCCTTTCCCTGCTCGGGCCACAGGATCGCACCGGGGGCGACCGCATTGACCCGCACTTTCGGCGCCAGTTCCAGCGCCAGTGACCGGGTGGCCATCTCCAGTGCGGCCTTGGCCATGGTGTAGGCCACATGGTCGCGCATCGGGTCGGTGCCGTGCAGATCGGTCAGATTGACGATGCAGCCCTGCTGGCGGCGCAGGTACGGCGCGGCCGCCTGTGACAGCAGCAGCGGTGCACGCGCATTGACCGCGTACAGCTCATCCATCGCTTCGGCGGTCACCTGGCCGAGCGGGGTGGGGAAGAAGTTGGACGCGTTGTTGACCAGCGCATCGAGGCGGCCGAAGTGGGCCACGGCCTGCTCGACCAGATCGGGCAGGGCGCCGGCATCGCGCAGGTCGGCCTGCAGGGCCAGCACACTGCCCGGACGGACGTTGTCCAGGTCGAAGGCGGCCTGCTGCAGCTCGGCGCTGGACGTGTTGGCATGCAGCACCACCGACCAGCCACAGGCGTGGAACTGGCGTGCGATGGCGGCGCCGATCCGGCGCGCGCTGCCGGTGATCAGGGCCACGGGGGCGGTTTCGCTCATCGAGGGTCCTCCAAGGCTCGGCTATCCTGTGCACCATTGTCACCGCATTCGAAGACGCCATGCAGCCTACCTTCCCTCTGCCCGATGCCGACGCCCTGGCCCACAGCGACCAGCTGGCCGCCGCACTGCGCGCTGAAATCCTCGCCCAGGGGGGCGCGATGCCGTTTTCCCGCTTCATGGAACTGTGCCTGTACGCACCCGGGTGGGGCTATTACAGCGCCGGTGCCAGCAAGTTCGGTGGCGGTGGCGACTTCACCACCGCGCCCGAGCTGGGTGGCCTGTTCGCCGGCAGCGTGGCCAATGCGCTGGCGCCGGTGTTCGCCCAGCTCGGTGCGCAGTCGCGGATGCTGGAACTGGGTGGTGGCACCGGTGCCTTCGCCGAAGCCGTGCTGCTGCGGCTGGCCGAGCTGGATGCGGTGCCTTCGCGTTACGCCATCCTTGAACCCAGTGCCGACCTGCGCCAGCGCCAGCAGCAGCGCCTGCAGCAGGCGCTGCCGGCAGAGCTGGCCACGCGCGTGGACTGGATTGACCGTCCCTTCGAAGAGGACTGGGAAGGTGTGGTGTTCGCCAACGAGGTGATCGACGCACTTCCGACCCCGCGCTTCCTGATCAGGGACGGCGAGGTCTACGAGGAAACCGTGGAGCTGGACGCGGAGGGCAACTTCATCCGTGGCGCGCAGCCGGCCGATATTCTGCTCAACGGCGCCGTGCGCCACATCGAACGCTATCTCGAAAGGCCCTTCGCCGACGGATACCGCTCGGAGGTGCTGCCGCAGCTGCCGTACTGGCTGCAGGCAGTGGCTGGCGGCCTGCAACGTGGCGCGATGCTGTTCATCGACTACGGCTACAGCCGCAGCGAGTTCTACCAGCACGATCGCGACGACGGCACGGTGCGCGCCTTCTACCGCCACCACGTGCATAACGACGTGCATCGCTGGCCGGGCCTGCAGGACATCACGGCCTCGGTGGACTTCACCGCGATGGCCGAAGCGGGCCTGCACGGTGGCTTCGAGCTGGCGGGGTACTGCAGCCAGGCCAGCTTCCTGATCGGCAATGGCCTGGACCAGGTGCTGAGCCTGGCCGAGGAGCGTACCGATGAAGTGGGGCGCATCCAGCTGCGCGACCAGGTGAAGAAGCTGACCCTGCCGACCGGCATGGGCGAGCGCTTCCAGGCGATCGGCCTGCAGCGTGGAATCGACTTCGAGCCGGCGTTCGCGCTGGGCGATCTGAGCTGGCGCCTGTGAGCGCGACGCGCATGATCAAGCCGCTGCGGCGGCCGCGTCTATGGACTGCGCTGTGGGTGCTGGCCGTGCTGTTCGTGATCGTGGTCTGCCTGATTCCCCCGCCACCGATTCCCGTGCCGGAGAACGGCGACAAGGTCGAGCATTTCCTGGCGTACTTCATTCTGTCCGGCAGTGCCGTGCAGCTGTTCCGGCAAGGACGTCCGCTGCTGTGGGTCGGGCTGGGCCTGGTGCTGATGGGAATCGGGATCGAGTTCGCACAGGGGGCGCTGACACGCGACCGCATGGCCGACCCGATGGACGCCCTCGCCAACACGGTTGGCGTTCTTGCCGGATTGGGCCTCGTGCTGACCCCGCTGCGCGACCTCCTGCTGCGCTGGCGGGGCTGACACGCCTTCCCTGGTTGAAGTGGAACCGGGCATGGCCCGGCTCCACAGCCTTCCGGTTACTTCTGCAGCGTCACTTCGTCCAGCACCCACATCGCCGGGCGGGTATCACCGGTGAAGTTGATGCACAGGTCGTCGGTGCCATGCGTGCCCTTCGGCAGCGTCGCACGCAGGCTTACGAAGCCATCGGCATCGGGCGTGGCCGGCAGCGGGACTTCGGCCAGCACCTTGCCCGTGCAGCTGCCCCGGCGGATCAGCATCTCGCCGTGCGCGCGCCTGGCCTTCTCGAAGCGACGGTTCGGCTCGTCATGCGCCAGCTGGAAGTAGTAGGGGATGCGACCGGCGCGCACCTCCACGCTGCCGATGCCGTCCAGCTGCGCCTGTGGCCAGCGCCAGCAGGGCTGGAAGATGTCCACGTTGAAGACCGCGCGTGCGCCCTCGCGCGGGCCATCGTCTTCCAGGCGCAGCACCAGGCCCTTGTTGCCAACGCAGCTGAGCAGTTCGTTGCTGCGGCGGGCGAGCAGCGATTGCGGAGTGAACGCGGCTACGGTGGGCTCTGCGGCCAGCATCCGGCCCTGGTAGAACGCTGCGGCCTGTACCGTGGCGGGCACCTTCGCGGTCAGCGGCTGCTGGTACAGCGGCGACTGCGCGGTCACCGGCTGGCCATCGGTGCTGTAGCGCACCTCGTAGCCCAGCGGGTTGGCCAGCGACACCGTCACCGTGCCTGCGGCGCGATCATCGTGGTACTCCACGCCCACTTCGAACGGCGTCTGTGCATAGGCGAGTCCCCATGCGCGGTAGCGCTGCAGCTGTGACGGCAGGCGTGCCAGGAAGTCGCGGAAGTCACGCTTCCCGGGCGGGCTCCAGCCGGTCTCGGCCACCGCCGCCAGGCGTGGGAACAGGTTGTGCTGCAGCCGCGCATAGCTGCGGGTGTGCTCGGTGAACATGTTCGCCTGCAGGCCGAGGATGTGTCCGCGCTTGTCGGCGGGCAGTTCGTCCGGCACCGGCTCGAAGTTGTAGAGCTTGCCGAGGTTGACCTGCGTGGGGCGGCCCGGCGGTTCATTGGGCGAGGCGGTCTGCAGGTAGTCCAGGTACAGGTAGCCGACCGGCGACATGATCACGTCATGGCCGGCGCTGGCAGCGGCCAGGCCGCCTTCGGTACCGCGCCAGGACATCACTGTAGCCTGGGGGGGCAGCCCGCCCTCGAGAATTTCGTCCCAGCCGATCAGGCGCCGGTCGTGTTCCTCCAGGAATGTCTCCAGGCGCTTGATGATGTGGCTCTGCATGGCCATCTCATCCTTGATGCCCAGCTCGCGCATGCGCTGCTGAATCTGCGCGGACGCCTCCCACTGGTCCTTTACGGCCTCGTCGCCACCCACGTGCACGTACTTCGCCGGGAACAGTGCGATCACCTCCTCCAGCACGTTCTCGAGGAAGGTCACGGTGCTGTCTTCCACGTTGAAGAGGTTGGGGAACACGCCCCACTCGCTGAGGGGTTTCAGCGGTGTGTCGATCGAACCCAGCTCCGGATAGGCGGCGATCGCAGCGGTGGCATGGCCCGGCACGTCGATCTCCGGAATCACCTGGATGTGCAGCTTTGCCGCGTAGGCAATCACCTCGCGGATCTGCTCCTGCGTGTAGAAACCGCAATACGGGTACTCCTGTCTGGTCACCGGATCGATGCCGCCATCGCCGGCCGGCAGGCGGCAGCTGCCGACCTCGGTCAGCTTCGGGTAGCGCTTGATCTCCATGCGCCAGCCCTGGTCATCGGTCAGGTGCCAATGGAAGGTGTTGAGCTTGTGCGCGGACATCGCATCAAGCACGCGCTTGATCTCGTCCAGGCTCTGGAAATGCCGTGCCGAGTCGAGCATGAAGCCCCGCCAGGGGAAACGCGGCGCATCCTGGATCTGCACGGCAGGCAGCGCGCCCTGGCTGCCGCCGGTGGCCAGCTGGGCCAGCGTGGTGGCGCCGTAGAACAGGCCGGTCTCGTTGCCGGCCTGCACCAGCACGCCCTGCGCGGTGCTGTCCAGCGTGTAGCTCTCGCCGCTGTCGCGGAAGGTGGGAATGATCTGGAAGCGGATGCCGCCGGCCTTGGCCGCAGCCTTGCCGGTAGCCAGCGCCAGGCGCGGGCCGCCGCTGCGCGCCAGCAGGTCGGCGAATTGGGTGGCGACCCGCTGTGCGGCCTCGCCGTCTGCGTACAGCGCGGTTGTGGCGGACACAGTGATGCCACTGCCCTGGCCGGGTTGCACGCTGGCGGGGGCAGGAATCAGCATCAGGCTGTTGGCGCGCAGCTGCGGGCCAGGAGCTTCAGCGGCGGGCACCGGATCGGCGGCGAAGGCCGGCAGGGCCGGCAGCAGGGCAAACAGGCTGCCCAGCAGCAGCGCGCCGTGCATCCTGGCGTGGAAGGGCTTGACCATCGGAACGACTCCTTGGAACGGTGCGATGAACGCTATACATGAAAAACGCCGGGCCCGGAATGACCCAGGCCCGGCGTGCGTGCACGACTCGGCGATGACGCGGCCGATGGATCAGTACTTGAAGCGGAAGTTGAGGTAGTACTGGCGGCCGTTGCTGTAGAACGACGTCGGAATGGCCGCGGTCTGGTAGTACTTGTAGGTCGGGTTGTTGAGGTTCAGCGCATCCAGGCTGATGCTCAGCCAGTCGGTGGCCTTGTAGCTCAACGAGGCCGACAGCGTGCCGAAATCATCCTGGTAGTAAGGGTTGGTGCCCGACAGGCTGATCAGGAACGACGAGCGGTGCGTGTAGCTGACGCGTGCTCCGAATCGCTCGTTCTCGAAATAGGCCCCCACGTTGTAGGTGTTCTTCGAGGTACCCAGCAGGTTGTGCGAACCGTCGGACCAGGTGTGGGCCGTGGTGCCGTTGGCGTAGGTGTAGTTGGCGTTGATGCCGAAGTACTCGCCGATCGGCTGCTCATAGGCCACTTCCACGCCGGTGACCTTGCCGTCGGCATTGATCGGGGTGGAGATCTGGTAGGTCTCGAGCTGGTTGGTCAGTTCGCTGTACAGCTGGCGCGAGACGACGTCGAAGGCGATGTAGTCCTTCATGTCCATGTGGTACGCACCGACCGACAGCAGGCCGCGCGGCATGAAGTACCACTCCAGGTTGGCGTCGAAGTTGGTGGACAGGGTCGGCTTCAGGTTCGGGTTGCCACCGCCGCCGGTCTTGTTCAGGTCCGAACCCCACGACGAAGCGCCCAGCGCCGAATAATCCGGCAGGGTCTGGGTCTGCGACGCGGCCACGCGCAGCACCAGCTTGTCGTCCAGGTCGAACTTGATGTTGGCGCTGGGCAGGACGCGGTTGCGCTTGTTCTGGAAGGCGGTGCGCTCCCACATGCCGAACAGGCTGCTCACATCGGCATCGGCGGCATTGCTGACCGCGTTGTAGGTGTCGATGTCCTGCTTGATGTTGACGTAGCGCAGGCCGACGTTGCCGCTCCACCAGTCGCCGCTGAAGTTGGCCTGCACGTAGCCGGCGAAGTTCTTCTCCTTCACCTTCCACTCGGCACCGTAGTTGTGGCGGCCGGTGGGGCCATCGTTGCCGGCCAGCCAGGTGGAGTTGTTGATGATCGCGTTCTTCAGTGCATCCGGCGTGTAGTACCAGATGTTGCGCGGGAAGGTGCCGCCGACATCACCGGCGAAGCCGCTGGGATAGTTGGCGGTGGCGCTGCCCTGCAGTGCGGACCAGATGTCACCCGGGGTCGCACCTTCCGGCGAGAGCGCTTCGCGTTCGTGGTCGGCGAAGCGCACGCCGAAGTCCACGGAGTTCAGCACGCCGGTGCCGAAATACTGGCTGAAGTCCAGCGTGGCCCAGTCTTCCTTGTCTTCGGCGCGGACCAGCTGGTTGCCCCACGTGCCGAAACTGGTGACGCCGCTGGGGCTGATGTCGCCGCCGATGTTCCAGTCCACCGGCGAACCGGCGCCGTGCGTTGCCCAGCTGGCACCGCCGCCCTGGCCGAGCGTGACTTCAGCAATGAACTGGCGCGGGGTTTCACCGGTGCCCTTGGTGGTACCGGCCTGGAACTTCATGTCCAGGGTGTCGTTGATCTGCCAGTCGGCGTCGAACGTGACGTAGTTGGTCTTGGCCGTGGCTTCACGGTAGATCATGTCGTAGACACCGTAGTTGGTGCCCGGGACGCCCGCGTAGGTGGCATTGCTCAGCACGCCGTCGGTCACGGTGTAGCCCGGGTTCGGCGCCTGTGACTTGGCGAAGTTGCCGCCCCACAGCATGAAATTGCGGTTGTAGTTGTTGGCTTCCAGCTTGGAGGAGAAGCCGCTCAGCGACAGGTTCAGCGTATCGGTCGGCTTGAACTGGATGGTCACCAGCCCGCCCTTGCGTTCGCGGGTCTGTTCGAACAGGGTCGAACCCAGCAGGCCGGGGACGGCCACGCCGATCAGGTCCGGATTGGTGAGGGCCACCGGATCATCGGCGCCGATCCGGGTGAAACCGCCCGGGATTTCCTGCGCCTCGCGGCGGAGCTCGCGCTTCTGGTAGAAGGCCTGCAGCATCACGCCGAAGTTGTTGGCGTCATTCTTGTAGTTGAACAGCGCCGAGTACTGCGGGTCGGTCGACTTGGCCTGGTCCGAACGGACCGCACCCACCGAGGCTTCCGCACTGAAGGGCTTGGCGAACTCCAGCGGCTTGCGCGTGATGATGTTGACGGTACCGGTGGTGCCGCCATCCTGCAGCTTGGCCTGCGAGGACTTGTTCACCTCCACCGAGCTCACCAGTTCGGAGGGCAGCAGCGAGTAGCTGACGCTGCGGCCGACGTTGTTGCCCTGGCTGAGCACGAACCAGTCGGCCGAGCCGACGGTGTGGCCGTTGATCAGGGTCTGGGTCAGGCTCGGGCTGGTGCCACGCAGGCTGACGCGGTCGGCTTCATCGAAGCCGCCTTCGTCGGCGCTGGACGAACTGATGTTGACGCCGGGCAGGCGCTGCAGGGTGTCGGCCACATTGTGCGCCGGCAGCTTGCCGACGTCTTCGGCGGTCACCACTTCCACGCGCGCGTTGGCTTCGCGCTTGGTATCCAGCGACTTCTCCATCGAGCCACGGATGCCGGTGACGGTCACGGTGTCCAGGTCGGTTGCGGTCGGCGCAGCCTGCTGGGCATGTGCGCTGAAAGCGAGGCAGCTGACGATGGCGGCCGAAAGCAGGGTCTTGCGGGTGTTCATGATGTCTCTCCTCATCACTCGATTGGGTGCCGGCGGCGGTGTTCGGTTGCGGTTGCGTTGACGTGCGCGGGGCGGCGGCGATGTCCCGTGCATTGGCGTGCCACGTACTGCGTGCTGCGATTGCGTTGAAGCCTGTTGCGGTGTCAGGCGGCCGACTGCTGCAGGTACCAGCTGGCAGCACCGACCACGCCCAGCTGGCCGTGCTCGACCACTTTCACCGGGATGCGTGCCAGTGCTTCGCCCATCGGCCCCTTCTGCAGGTAGCGCTCGACGAAGGTGCTGGTGCGCAGGTACTCGCGGATCTGCGGCAGGATGCCGCCGGCCAGATAGACGCCCCCATGGGCGCCGTAGAACAGGGCCATGTCGCCGATGGTGCTGCCGAGCAGGCCGCAGAACACATCCAGCGCCTTGCGTGCGTGCGCATCAGTGCCGGCCATCGCCGCGGCGGTGACCGCGTCCGGACTGGCCAGGGTGGGCTGCTGTCCCTGCAGGGCGCACACCGCGCGGTACAGGTTCATCAGGCCGGGGCCGGAGATTGCGTGCTCGATCGACACGTGAGCGCGCTCGCGCTGCATGTGGCGGACGATGGCCATTTCCAGTTCGGTGCTGGCGGCCAGCGTCGGTTGCCCGGCTTCGGTAGCCAGCACGACCGGGCCATGGGCGGTCGGGATCCACAGTGCCGCACCCAGGCCCGTACCCGGACCGACCACCAGGGTCGGTCCGCGCGGGGCGCTTTCCGGCCCACACAGGTGCAGGACGCCGCTGGCGTCGACCTGTGCCGCGGCATAGGCCACCGCTTCGAAGTCGTTGACGATGTGGACCTGCTGTACGCCGACGTCGGCCTCGATCTGCCGCGCGGACAGCGGCCAGGGCACGTTGGCAGTGATGACCGTCCCGTCTTCGCGCGCATAACCGGCCGTGGCCACCACGCAATGCGCCGGGCGCGGGCCGTCGCCTAGGAAGTCGGACAGGATCGCACTCAGGCCGGCGTGGTCGGCATTGCGATACTTGCGGTATTCCAGCACCTGCACCGGATGGGCGGCATCGCCGCTGGCCTGGACCCGGGCGACACGCACATGGGTGCCGCCGACGTCGGCGGCCAGGAACGAGGGCGCGACGCGGGACAGGACATGGGCCGGGGCGGGATGGCTGGCGGTCACGCGGGCTCCTGCTGAAGAGGGGGCCGGATCCGAGGGTGAGGCCGGCTGTTGGGCGGAGTCTGTAACCCCGCTGACAACGATGTCAACGAGTTCGTGACACTTTCGTTGCTGCGGCGCAACGAATGGGGTGTGCGGTAAACGTTTCCATCGCGTGAACAGCGCCTTCACGCCGGAGCCCTTGCTGCACGGGGCTCAACGGCTCCAGCGCATTCAGCGCGCGACCGCACGCGGCGGTTGCGCGATGCAGCATGGCCTGCGCTGCCCCGCAGAGGGAAGTTGACAAACCGCCGTTGTCCATCGAAAGAATGTGACAACGTTGTTCCCAGCCACTCTCCGACGCCGCGTTCTGCGACCGTCGCCGCAGGAGCCCTCCTGATGTCCGCCGTCCCCGCTGCAAGCGCGCGCCCGAACGTGGCCACCTCCATCGCCATCGTCGGCGTCCTGTTCTTCCTGATCGGTTTCTTCACCTGGCTCAACGGCCCGCTGATCACCTTCGTCAAGCTGGCCTTCGAGCTCAGCGAGGTCGGCGCCTTCCTGGTGCTGATGGTGTTCTACCTGTCCTATTTCTTCCTGGCCCTGCCGTCGTCGTGGATCCTGCGCCGCACCGGCATGAAGAAGGGCCTCAGCCTGAGCCTGCTGGTGATGGCCGGCGGCGCGGCACTCTTCGGTGAATTCGCGACGCAGCGCTGGTACCCCGGCGCGCTGGGCGGGCTGTTCGTGATCGGCAGCGGCCTGGCCCTGCTGCAGACGGCGATCAATCCCTACATCTCCATCCTCGGCCCGATCGAGACCGCAGCGCGTCGCATCGCGCTGATGGGCATCTGCAACAAGATCGCCGGCATGCTGGCGCCGGTGCTGATCGGCACCCTGGTGCTGCATGGCATCGGTGACCTGGACAAGCAGGTGCAGGCGGCCGACGCGGTCACCAAGGTGGCCCTGCTCAATGAGTTCGCCGCCAAGATCCATGCACCGTACCTGGCGATGGCCGGCCTGCTGGTGCTGCTGGCCGTCGCCGTACTGTTCTCGCCGCTGCCGGAGATCAAGTCCTCCGAGGCCAACGCCACCCCGATGGCCGCCGGCGCAGCCGAGCGCAGCAGCATCTTCCAGTTCCCGCACCTGTGGCTGGGCGTGCTCTGCCTGTTCGTGTATGTCGGCGTGGAAGTGATGGCCGGTGATGCCATCGGTACCTATGGCCACGGCTTCGACCTGCCGCTGGACCAGACCAAGATGTTCACCTCGTTGACCCTGGCGGCGATGCTGGCTGGCTACGTGGTGGGCCTGCTGCTGATTCCCCGGGTGGTTTCGCAGTCGCGCTACCTGACCGTTTCGGCGGTACTGGGCGTGGTGTTCTGCCTCGGTGCTTGGGCCACCCACGGCTACGTTTCGGTGGCCTTCGTGGCCCTGCTGGGCTTTGCCAACGCAATGATGTGGCCGGCCATCTTCCCGCTGGCGATCCGTGGCCTGGGCCGTTTCACCGAGACCGGCTCGGCGCTGCTGGTGATGGGTATCGCCGGTGGCGCGATCATTCCGCAGTTGTTCGCCGTGCTCAAGCAGCACATCGATTTCCAGCTGGTGTTCGTGCTGCTGATGGTGCCGTGCTACCTGTACATCCTGTTCTACTCGGTCATCGGCCACCGTGCCGGCCTGCCGCAGGAGCGCTGATAGGCGATGATGGACGGCAGCCAACCCCAGGGAAAACCCATGCGCAGAGCGACCATCAAGGACGTCGCGGAGAAGGCCAAGGTCTCTCTGAAGACCGTCTCGCGGGTGATCAACAACGAGCCCTCCGTGATGCAGGCCACCCGCGCACGGGTGCTGCGGGCGATCGCCGAGCTCGACTACGAGCCCGATCCGTCCGCGCGCAACCTGCGCAGCGGGACCACTTTCGTGATCGGGCTGGTCTACGACAACCCCAACCCGTACCACATCATCGGCGTGCAGAACGGCGTGCTGGCCGCGTGCCGGGAGACCGGCTTCGGCCTGCAGATCCATCCCTGCGACTCGAGCTCGCCCCTGTTGGCCGATGAACTGGCCGACTGGGTACAGCGCTCGCGCCTGGCCGGCCTGGTGCTGACCGCACCGATGTCCGAGCGCCGCGATCTGGTGCAGGCGCTGACCGCACGTGGCATCAAGCTGGTGCGCATCATCGCGGCGACCGAGGACCCGGCGGACGGAGCCTGCGTGTTCGTCGACGACCGCGAAGCGGCCTACGAGATCACCGAGCATCTGATCCAGCTGGGCCATCAGCGCATCGGCTTCCTGTGGGGTGGCAGCTCGCACCGCTCTTCCGGCGAACGCTATGCCGGCTACGAAGCGGCGCTGAAGGACTACGGCATGACCGTGGACAAGCATCTTGTGGTGCAGGGCGACTACACCTTCGACGACGGTTTCCGGGGCGCGCGCCGCCTGCTGGCGCTGCGCGAACCGCCCACCGCCATCTTCGGTTCCAACGATGAAATCGCTGCGGGCGTGCTGGCCGCTGCCAAATCGGCGGGAATGAACGTGCCCTACGACCTGTCCATTGCCGGCTTCGAGGACAGCCCGTTCTCGCGCCAGTCCTGGCCGCCGTTGACCACCGCCAAGCAGGCCACCGAGGACATCGCACGCCACGCCGCGCGCCTGCTGATCGCGCAGCTGCGCAGCGATGCCTATGACGACGCGCCGGCACCGCTGCACAACCAGGGCTTCGTGCCGCAGCTGATCGTGCGCGGGTCGACTGCGCCGATGCGTCCCGCCGGCACCCGCCCACTCCCTTCCGATCCTGCCTGAGCCCGCCATGTCGCTGTCCGACCCCACCTCCACCCTGATGTTCGCCGAAGCCGCTGAAGCGGCCGACGTCGTCGCCCGCCAGTTCTCGCGCAACCACGCCACGATGGAGACGCTGGCTGCCAGCCTGCGCGCCGCGCCACCCCCGTTCGTGGTCACCTGCGCGCGCGGCAGCTCCGATCATGCCGCCACCTACGGCAAGTACCTGCTGGAAACCCAGCTGGGCCTGGTGGTCGCCTCCGCCTCGCCGTCTGTGGGCTCGGTGTATGCCGCGCCGCTGCAGCTGCGCGGTGCACTGTTCATCGTCATCTCGCAGTCGGGCAAGAGTCCGGATCTGCTGCGCAATGCCGAAGCGGCCAAGGCCGCCGGCGCGCGCGTGGTCGCACTGGTCAATGTCGAGGATTCGCCGTTGGCGCAGCTGGCCGACACGGTGATTCCGCTGCATGCGGGCCCGGAGAAGAGCGTGGCCGCGACCAAGAGCTACCTGGCGTCGCTTGCGGCACTGCTGCAGCTGGCCACGTACTGGAAGCAGGACAGTGGCCTGCGCGCTGCGCTGGAGCTGCTGCCGGATGCGTTGCGCGAGGCATGGCAGTGCGATTGGACGGCGCTGGCCGATGGCCTGGTGGACGCCACCAACCTGTTCGTGCTCGGGCGTGGGCTTGGGCTTGGCGCCGCGCAGGAAGCGGCGCTGAAATTCAAGGAAACCTGCAGCCTGCACGCCGAGGCCTACAGCTCGGCCGAGGTCAAGCATGGCCCGATGGCGCTGGTCGGCCGCGGTTTCCCGGTGCTGGCTTTCGCCCAGCCCGATGAGACCGGCGCGGGCACACGTGCCGTGGTGGAGGAGTTCTCAGCGCGTGGTGCGCAGGTATGGATGGCCGGCGCCGCAGGCAACCTGCCGGTGGCTGCCGCGCCGCATCCGTTGTGCGCTCCGCTGCTCACCGTGCAGAGTTTCTACCGTGCGATCAATGCGCTGGCGCTGCGCCGCGGGTTCAACCCGGACCTGCCGCCGCATCTGAACAAGGTCACGGAGACCGTGTGATGGCAACCGTGCTGCGCAATGCCCGCATCCTGGTCGGGGATGATTTCCGCGATGACCTGGCAGTGCTCATCGAGGACGGGAAGATCAGCGCGCTGCTCCCCGATGCCGCGCCGCAGGTGGGCCAGGCGGCCGAGCAGGTCGATCTCGGCGGCGGCTGGCTGCTGCCGGGTTTCATCGACGTGCAGGTCAATGGCGGTGGCGGCGCGCTTTTCAACAACACGCCGGACGTGGCGGCCCTGCGCACCATCGCGCAGGCGCACCGCCGTTTCGGCACCACCGCGATGCTGCCGACGCTGATCAGTGATGACGTGGCGGTGATGCGCGAGGCGATCGCCGCCTTGCGCGAAGCCATCGCTCAAGGCGTACCCGGTGTCATCGGCATCCATCTGGAAGGGCCGTACATCGCCCCGGCACGGAAGGGGACCCACGACGCCAGCAAGTTCCGCGTGCCCGATGCGGAGGAGATCGCGCTAGCCGCCTCGCTGGACAATGGCGTGACCCTGCTCACCCTTGCGCCGGAACGGGTACCGCTGGAGTCGATCCGCGCGCTGGTGGAGCGCGGGGTGATCGTCGCGGCTGGACATACCGCTGGAACGTACGAAGAGATCCGCGCCGGCCTGGATGCCGGTGTGCGCGGCTTCACCCATCTGTACAACGCGATGTCGCCGCTGCAGGGCCGGGAGCCGGGTGCGGTGGGTGCCGCGCTGGAAGATCGCGACAGCTGGATCGGCATCATCGTCGACGGCGTGCACGTGCATCCGGCCAGCCTGCGGGTAGCGCTGGCGGCCAAGCCACGCGGTCGCCTGCTGCTGGTGACCGATGCGATGCCGCCGGTCGGCGCCGATGATCCCAGCTATGTGCTGTATGGCGAGACCATCACTGCCGTCGATGGGGTGGTGCGCAACGCAGCTGGCGCGCTGGCCGGCTCGGCACTGGACATGGCCACGGCCGTGCGCAACACCGTGCAGATGCTCGGCCAGCCGCTTGCCGAAGCGGCGCGCATGGCCTCGACCTATCCGGCGCAGTTCCTCAATGTGGACGACCGGCTGGGCCACATCGCCGAGGGTTACCAGGCCGACCTGGTGCTGCTGGACGATGCCCTGCAGGTGCGGGGCACCTGGATTGCCGGACAGTACGAGGCCGCCTGATGAGTGCTGCGCCGTCAGCGCGCCTGGGCTCGATCGATGCCCTGCGCGGCATCACCGTGGCGGCGATGCTGCTGGTCAACAACCCGGGCGACTGGAGTGCGGTGTTCGCACCGCTGCGTCATTCGGACTGGCATGGCTGCACGCCCACCGATCTGGTGTTCCCGTTCTTCCTGTTCCTGGTCGGCGTGTCGATGGCCTTCAGCGTGGCACCGCGCGCGCTCGATGCGTCGGTGCGACCCACACTGGCGCGTGGCGTGCTGGAGCGCGCGTTGCGCATCCTGGTAGCCGGCGCGTTGTTGCATCTGCTGATCTGGTGGGCGCTGGATACGCATCACTTCCGCATCTGGGGCGTGCTGCAACGCATCGCGGTGTGTGCGGCGCTGGTTGGCCTGCTGGCGGTGTATGCGCGGCTGCACGTGCAGGTCGGGGTGCTTGTCGGGCTGCTGGTGGGCTATACCGTGCTGCTGCTCGGCCTCGGTGATCTGTCGCCATGGACCAACCCAGCCAGCCGTCTGGATACCGCGCTGTTCGCCCCGTGGATCTACCAATGGCACGCCGATACCGGGCTTGGCCATGACCCGGAAGGGCTGCTGAGCACGCTGGGCGCGCTGGCCAGCACCACCCTGGGCCTGCTGGCCGGCGCACTGCTACGCAGCGGTCGCGCCGTGGCGCTGGCGGGATTGGGCGCCGCAACGGCAGTGCTGGGCCTGCTGCTTGCCATTGTGCTGCCGTTGAACAAGCAGCTGTGGACGCCCAGCTACGTGCTGTGGACCGGAGGTCTTGCGGCGCTGGCCCTGTGGCTGGCGCATGTGCTGATCGACCAGAAGGGCTGGCCCGCGTGGGGCCGTCGTTTCGGCGTCAACGCGATCACCGCGTACCTGGGGGCCTCGGTGATGTCGGTGGCATTGTTGGCAACCGGCGCCTGGGGCTGGGTCTGGCAGCAGCTGGCGGCGGCCATGCCGGGTGCGCTGGAACTGGCGTCGATGCTGCAGGCCCTGGCCTTCGTCACCCTGTGGTGGGGCGTCGCGTGGTGGCTGGACCGGCGCAGGATCTATCTCAAGATCTGACAGCGCCGGGGTATGGACGCACCTGCGGTGGAGCAGGACCAGGCTCGGCTCATTGCTGGCCGGGGACTGCCGCTGCGGGCTCCACCAGCGCCCCCGCGTGATCGGCCAGCACCTGCACCGCATGCAGCAGCCCTTCTTCCACCTGCGGCGGGCAGTGCGCTCGGGTATCGTCCATCTCCCGCGCCGCCTGCGCGGCCAGCAGCAGTCCTGCGCAGGAAGACACTGCGGCCAGGCAGCGCGTAGCGCCGGCCAGATCACGCGCCCTCGCTTCCGTGATCCGCGTTTCCGGCCAGGGTTGGCCGTTGGCACCGTCGCCGCGCGCGATGCTGCGTAACCGGGCGAAGAATGCAGGCTGCGGCACGTTCTCGTGGGCTGCGGCCAGCGCATCTTCCAGGATGTCGGCGGCAGCGGCGGGCAGCCGCAGCCCAGGCAGGGCGTCGCCCAGCAGCGCGTGCAGGCGGGTATGGGTGGGATGGGGCAGGTTCATGGCAGCAACCTCACAGGCAAGTCCACCTGCAGGACGCAAGGTGGCGGGCGGTGCGGGTTGGCGTGCCGGTGAAGCTTTTCAACGGAGAAAAAGCCGGCGGATCCGGAGATCCCCACGCACCGCCCGCCGCAGAACGACGGAGGGTGCACTACTCGGGCCCGCGATGTTGTCGCAAGCCCACCGTTGAAAAGCTTCATTCGGGACGCCAATCCCGGCCAGCACAGGGGCGCTGGCAGATGCCACCGTCGCGCGGTCTACAGCGCGATGACATGGGCAAAGTTGCAATGTGTGTATTCGTATCGGCTGCCTTCCTCGCGCCCGGAGCGCCGTGTCGTCATCGCGCAATGCCTGCGCTGCCAGCCAGTCCAGATGCGACAACCTGCGCGATGGCCGTGCCGATCATCAACCCGCTATGCTGGGCGCCTGACTCAACGGCAAGGAACGTCGTATGCAGATCTGCAACGGAGTGCGGCGCGCGGGTGCGACGGTGGTCGTGCTTTGGGCTGCGCAGACGATGGCCGCAACGGCCTCGGCATCCGCGGTTGAACTGCCCTCACCGGAGGCGCAGGTGCAGATGCTGCAGCTGCTGGAGGCGCGCGCGCTGTATCGCGACCGTGTCGATTGGGCCGGTGTACGCGCGACGCTGGCCGCCGCAACCGATGATGCTGGCCGGCGCCAATTGCTGGATGACGCCGCTACCCGCAGCACGGGCGGCCATGGCCGCTGGATTCCGCCCAGCCTGCAACGCCAGCGTTCCGGGCGTGCGCAACGCTTGAAGGCCGGCCAGGATGCGGCGTCGCCAATGCCGTGGCAGGCCGATGCGCGCGTCGGTGTACTGCAGGTGAGCCCGTTCCTGGACGATCCTCAGGCGGGCGAGCAGGCACGGTATGACGCTCGCAGAACCTACGCGCTGGCGCTGCAGCACCGCATCGTGGCCCTGGATGACGGCACGCGGTGCGGCTGGGTGGTGGATCTTTCCGGCAATGGCGGCGGCAACATGTGGCCCATGCTGCTGGGCCTGCTGCCGTTGTTGCAGGGCACCCCGGATAAGGAAGGGGCCGTGATCGGCGGCTTCCGCAGCGCCGAGGGGCAACGGCCGTGGCGACAACGCGACGGAGAGGTCCTGGATGGCGCAAATTCGCGGCTTCGCTCGCGCCAGGCGGCCTATGCGCTGCGCGGCGGTCCCGCACCGGTTGCGGTGATGTTCGGCCCGCGTACTGCCAGTTCGGGCGAGGCCGTGGCGCTGGCCTTCCGCGGCCAGCCCGGCAGCCGCAGTTTCGGCCAGCCCAGTGCAGGCTATTCCACCGGCAATCAACCCGTGCCCCTGGTGGATGGCAGCATGCTGCTGCTGACCGTGAATGTCATGACCGACCGCCAGGGGCAGGGTGACGGTCGCCAGCTGCAGCCGGATCAGCCCACCGCCCCCGGAGCGTCCGGTCTGCAGGCCGCGCAGGACTGGCTGCTGGCCCAGCCCGCCTGCTCGGGGCGTTGATCTGCGCGCAGGAAGGTGAGCCGTGGGAGGCGCCGCTTACACCGGTTCATCGCTCGAGGGCTCGGCCTGTTAAAGTCTCTCCTGCAATCACGTAGCGGAAGCGACCATGGACCACGACACCCCGTTCGAACCCCTCAACGACCTCGAGGTGCGCCTGCTGCAGGCCCAGGATGGCACGCTGACCGCGTCGCAGTTCCTCGATGGGCTGCTGACCTCGACGGCGTTCGTGCTACTGGACAAGGCCATCGGCGAAGACGGCGCATGGGACGAGAGCATCTCGCCCCTTGTGCTGACCAGCGAGAGTGGCGAGCCGATGTTCGCGGTGTTCACCGCCCCCGAGCGTGCCGGCCTGTGGCACGAACAGCTGCCGCAGTTCGCGCATGCCATGCCGATCGCGGTACATGCGCTGCTGGCCGGAATCGGCGACGGTGTCGGCCTGGTGCTGAACCCCGGCTTGGACGTGGGCATGGAGATGATTCCCGATGCCGTGGCGCAGTTGAAGCAGCGCGCTGCTGCGATCACGCGGGGCATGGCGCACTGACCACACCGATGCCGGTGGTAGATCCGGATGCGCTCACATGTGGTGTCGCATAAGGACCGGGATTGCCGCTGAGAAGTGATTCGACGATCACTTTGAGGTTTTCATCGACAGAGAGTCGGCATTGCAGTGCGTGAGTTTCCGCGCTGGCATGTCTGCGTTGTCGTCTTTGACTCTTTCTTCTGTGCCCTGCAGCCGAACAGTCTGGCCCGTTTCAAGCCGGACGCGCGTTGCTCATGGAAGGACTTCCGCATCACCTCCGTCATGCGACGTTGCTCGCGGCGCTTGCAGCGCCGCGAAGCGACGATCGCTTTCTCAGGTTGCACACCCCCTGCGGCACTGACGTGCTGGTA
>NZ_JAODZG010000026.1:0-49894 GCF_029835135.1 Stenotrophomonas sp. GD04145
CGATATAGCCCGGGAACGGCACGCCCGGCGCGCAGACCGGGCACTGCGGGTCCGGGCCGATGCCGGTCTCGCGGAAGCGCATGCCCAGTGCATCGAAACGCAGCAGACGCCCCACCAGGGGCTCGCCGATGCCCAGCAGCAGCTTCAACACCTCGGTGGCCTGCAGCACGCCGGCCAACCCTGGCAGCACGCCCAGCACGCCGGCCTCGGAACAGTTCGGCGCGAACTCCGGCGGCGGGGGCTCCGGGAACAGGCAGCGGTAGCAGGGCGCGACGCCGCGCTGGCGGCCGGCGTCGAACACGCTCACCTGGCCGTCGAAGCGCTCGATTGCCGCATACACCAGCGGCAGCCGGTGCTTGATGCAGGCATCGTTGAGCAGATAGCGCAGAGGGAAGTTGTCCGAGCCATCCAGCACCACGTCCACCCCGTCCAGCAGCGCGTCGACGTTGTCGGAGGTGACCCGCTGCGGCACGGCTTCAATGTCGATGGCGGGATTCAGCGCCAGCAGGCGCTCGCGTGCGGAGTCGACCTTGAGCTGGCCGACACTGGCTTCGGTATGCACGATCTGGCGGTGCAGGTTGCTGCGTTCGACGCGGTCGTGGTCGGCAAAGCGCAGGTGCCCGACCCCGGCGGCGGCCAGGTAGAAGCCGGCCGGTGCGCCCAGCCCGCCCGCGCCCAGCACCAGCACACGCGACTGCTGCAGGCGACGCTGGCCCGCCTCACCCACCTGCGGCAGCAGCAGGTGGCGCGAGTAGCGGTCGAAGAAATCGCGGTCGGCAGCGCTGGCCACGGGTTGCACCAGCGGGAGTGCCTGCTCGCGCCACGCCACGGTGCCCCCGGCGACCGACGCCACGTTTGCGTAGCCGGCATCGAGCAGGGCCTGCGCGGCGTCGGCCGAACGCTTGCCGGTCTGGCAGATCAGCAGGATTTCCTGTTCCGGGCGTGGCAGGTGCGCGGCCGGGTCGGCCTGCAGTTCCGCCCTGGCCACACCACGGGCGCCTTCGGCCATGCCACCGGCGCGCTCGTGCGCCTCCCGCACGTCGATCAGCACGGCGCCATGGGCCAGGCGGTCATGCGCCTGCGCCGGGGAAAGCTCTCGGATGCTCATGGCGCCATTATCGCGCAGGCCCTGCCTACCGAGCGTCCCACGGGTCACATCCCTGTTCCGAAGGAAAAGGGATCTGACCCCATTCCCCGTCAAACGAAAAAGGCGGCCCTGCGGCCGCCTTTCCGGTTACTTGCCCTTGACGTGTTTCATCAAGCGCCGCTTGGCCTTGATCTGCCGTTCGGTCAGCACGTTCTTCTTGCCCTCGTACGGGTTGGCACCTTCGCGGAACAGGAACACCACCGGCGTGCCGATCAGCTTGAAGCGCTTGCGGAAGAAGTTCTCCAGGTAGCGCTTGTACGACTCCTGCAGCTCCTTCAGGCGCGTGCCATGCACGATGAAGGTGGGCGGGTTGGCCCCGGCCGGGTGCACGTAACGCAGCTTGGAGACGTGGCCGCGGATGGTCGGCGGCGGGTTGGTCTCGTAGGCCACTTCCAGCGCCTTGTTCACTTCGCTGGTGGTGAACGTCTTGTTCGCCGATTCGTGGGCGCGGTGCACCGCACGGAACAGCTCACGCAGGCCCGAGCCATGCTTGGCCGAGATGCGCACCGATTCCGCCCACGGCACGAAGCCCAGCTTCAGCGACAGCATGGTTTCGGCCTGCTCGCGCTGGTACTCGGTCAGGCCATCCCACTTGTTGATGGCGATCACCAGGGCGCGGCCGGCGTCGAGCACGGCCCCCAGCACGGTGGCGTCCTGGTCGGTCACGCCTTCGGTGGCGTCCAGCATGAGCACGGCCACCTGGCACTGCTCGATGGACTGCATGGTCTTGACCACCGAGAACTTCTCGACCACCTCGTCCACCCGCGAGCGGCGACGCAGGCCGGCGGTGTCGATCAGGCGGTACTCGCGGCCATCGCGTTCCAGGTCCACCGCGATCGAATCGCGGGTGGTGCCGGGCACGTCGGAGGCGATCATGCGCTCCTCGCCGAGGATGCGGTTGACCAGGGTCGACTTGCCCACGTTGGGGCGGCCGACAAAGGCGATGCGCACACGGTTCGGATCGTTGTCCAGCTCTTCGCCACTGCCCTCTTCCGGCAGGCGCTGGATCACTTCATCGAGCAGATCGTCCAGGCCCTGACGATGCGCGGCCGAAACCGTCAGCATCTCGCTGAAACCGTAGCGCGCGAATTCCGAGCGCACGGCCATCTCGTCGGTGCCGTCGATCTTGTTGATGAGCAGCAGGGTCGGACGCGACAGCTTGCGCAGCCACGACAGGATCTCGTCATCCAGCGCCGACGTGCCCTCACGGGCATCGACGACGAACAGGATCAGGTCGGCTTCGGCGGCAGCGGCCCGGGCCTGACGCGTGGTTGCGCCCGCCAGGCCCTCGTCTTCCCCGGCGATACCGCCGGTGTCCACGACGAGGAAATGATTGTCCTCGTCGAGGCGGCAGACGCCGTAGTTGCGATCACGGGTGACGCCGGGCTGGTCATGGACCAGGGCGTCACGGGTGCGGGTCAACGCATTGAAAATGGTCGACTTGCCGACATTCGGCCGTCCAACCAGGGCGACCAAAGGCAGCATCGCGATTACTCCGTATTAATTTGCCAACCGGAAGGCGGTCAGCTTGCCATCCACGTTCTGCACCAGCAGCACCCCGTCGACGACGATCGGCTGGGCCAGCAGAGCTTCACCGCCGCTCTTGGCCCGCGCCGCCATCGCGCCATCGGACGTCTGCAGCCAGTGCACGTATCCCTTGTAGTCGCCGACCACCACGTAGTCGCCGTGCAGTGCCGGGCCGGTCAGCAGGCGCCGGGCGAGCCCGGTCTGCGACCACATCGCCGCGCCACTGGCCTTGTCCAGGCCGAACACGCCACCCTTGTTGTCGGTGACGAACACATTGCCCGACGAGACCGCCACGCCACCGGCACCGCCGTGGTCGCGCGCCCACAGCGGGCGACCGGTCGGGCCTTCGATGGCCATCGTCTGGTTCTTGAAGCTGCTCACGAACAGCGTGTTGCCATCGAGCACCGGCGCACCGTCGATGTCGGCCATGCGCTCCAGCTCGGTGCGCCCTTCAGCGCTGCCCACGTTCTGTTCCCACAGGGTGCGGCCATCCTGCATGGCCAGCGCGGCGATGGCGCCGTCATCCCTGCCGATGAACAGCACGCCCGGACCGGTCACCACCGGCGCATTGCCACGCACGGTCAGCGCCGGCAGTTCGCTCGGGTTGAACCAGCGCTGGGTGCCGTTGCCCACGTCGAAGGCGGTGATGCGGCCGTCGTTGCTGCGCACGAACACCATGCCCTGGGCCACCGCCGGCGCGGCGATCACTTCGCCGGGCACGCGGGCGCGCCACTTCTCGCTGCCGTCATTGATGTCCAGCGCGATGACCTGGCCGTCGAGCGTGCCGATCACGACGAGGTTCTCGCCAACACCCGGGCCACCGGACAGGCGCAGCTTGTCCTTCTTCTTTTCCTTCTTCGGCTCCCAGGTCCAGACCTTCTTGCCGGTCTGCAGGTCGATGGCGTGCACGCCACCGGTGATCGCCGCAGCGAACACGTGACCGTTGGCCACCGCCGGGCCCTGGCGCACGCCGATGCGACGCTCACCCTTGCCCAGATTGACCGACCAGGCCTTGTTGACCTTCAGGGTCGGCTCGAACTTGACCAGTTCGGCCGGCTCCTGCGCCTTCTTCGCTTCCGCGTCCTTGCCGGCGAACCAGCCCTTCATGGTGCTGCAGCCGGACAGCGCCACGCCGAGCAGCAGCACGGTGGCGACGCGGGTGATCATGACCTTCTGACTCATCAAACCGACTCCGCAGGGGCGGCGACGGTGCCGCCGGCGTCCATAACCTTGGTTTCCAGCAGGCGCCGCTGCGGCGCCGCCACGTCCAGCGTCTTCAACGCCTTCTCGTACTGTTCGCGGGCGGCATCACGCTTGCCCTGGGCCATCAGCGCATCGCCATGGATCTCCAGGCTGCCGCTGTCGGTGGCGCTGCCCAGCAGGGAGATGGCCTCGTCGGCCTTGCCGGTAGCGACCAGCAGGCGGGCCACGCGCTGGTCGACCACGCGCTGCAGGTCACCTTCGACCTTCACGCTGCGCAGCGTCGCCAGGGCTTCTTCATTCTTGCCGGCGTCGACCTGGGCCTTGGCCAGCTGCAGCGCCGCGAGGTCGCCGTAGATGCTGGAGGGACCGGCTTCGAGCGCCTTCACCGCCTTGGCGGCGTCGTCGAGCTTGTTCTGCTGCAGACCCACCAGTGCCTTCTGGTATTCGACATTGGCCGAGGCCAGCTTGCCGCCCTGCTGCGTCTGCCACCACTGCCAGCCGGCGATGGCGCCGATGGCGATGGCCACGCCACCGATGATGCTGGCGCCATTCTTCCGCAGCCAGCTGCGGACGCGTTCACTTTGTTCGTGCTCGTCGAGCAGATCGTCGATCGCCATGCGTACTCTCGCCCCGCCCATCGGGAGGGACCATTGGGATTATCGAAGGTGGTGAAACCGCGCCTCAGTGCGAAACCGGGACCACGGAGCCTTCAGAGGATACCTGAAAGCGTGCCACGTTGGCTCGCTGGTAGGGCGCCAGATCGACGATAGCGCCGTTCTGCTGAACCTGGACCGCCGAGGCGTTGCCCAGAGTGACCCGGGTCACCTGGCCCGGGGTGAAGCTTCGGCTCTCGCCCGACCGGATCAGCGCCTTCTCGACGGTGCTGCCATCGGGGCCGCCGATGTCGACCCAGCTGTCTCCGTTGAACTGCATCTCCAGCGTGGTGCCGGCACCCGCCGCAGTGGCGGCCGGACGCGGGACCGGCGCCAGCGAGGCGACGTACGGGGTCGCGGCCGGCTTGGCGGTGGACGCCACCGAGGTCTCCGTCGATGCCACCGGCTCGGCGCCGTCGGCGGCGGGGGTGACCGGCACGGTCGCCGGGATCACGTCCAGCGAGGCGGTGTTCGGCGACGGCGTGCCGCCATCGAAATGGCCGCGCGTGGCGAACCACACCGGCACGGCCAGCACCGCGGTGATGCCGACATACAGCACGCGCCGGCCGAGGTTCTCGGCGATCCGGCGCGCACGCGGGGTATGGGTATGGCTGACCAGGGTCGGCGGGACCACCGGGCCCACCTGGGCCTGCTCCAGCAGTTCGCTCACATCCACATTCAGCAGGCGCGCATAGCTGCGCAGCTGGCCGCGGACGAACACCGGCGCACCGAGCTTCTGCCACTGTTCTTCTTCCAGCGACCTGACCACCTGGACCGGCATGCGCAGCCGCTGTCCGACGTCGTCAAGGGTCAGTCCGGCCGCCTCGCGGGCCTGGCGAAGGCGGGTGCCACAGCCGGCCGCAGTCTCGAGAGCGCTCACAGTCTGGTCATCAATCACAATGCATCAACCCTGGAGTTAGGAGCCCGCATCCTGCGGAAATTCCTGTCGAATCCGCTGCAGATAGCGATCGGATGCTGCGTGATCGCCCAGCCGCGCCTCGATTTGAGACGCAAGTTGTAACACGGAACGTGTTGCGGGTGCAGCCGAAATCCTGCGCTCGGCGAAGGCCCGGGCCTCCATGTAGCGGCCCTGGCGGAAGCTCAGCTGGGCCATCGCCTCCAGGGCGACCGGGTTGGCCGGAGCCACCGCGAGTGCGGCACGCAGGTCGCGCTCGGCCCGTTCGGGCTGCCCCGCGTCAAGCGCACAGCCCCCCGCGTTGGCCTGCGCCTCGGCCGGCGTGGCATAGCCCGGCGCCTGCAGCGCACGATCGAACCACACCAGCGACTCGGCGGCCTGCCCCTGCTGGCACAGCCAGGCGCCATAGTTGTTGAGTACGTCACCGCGCTGCGGGGCCAGCTCTGCGGCCCTGCGGAAGCCCTCGCCCGCCTGCCGGGTGCGGCCGCGGCGGTCATCGATGCCGGCCAGCAGGACCAGTGCGTCAGGCTCGTCGGGCTGCAGCTTCAGCACCTGGCGGGCCTTGCTCTCGGCACCGTCCAGATTGCCCAGCTGCATGTCGCGCGAGGCCAGCACCAGCAGGTCGTTCACGCGCACCTGGCGACGCACGCCGTCCGGGTCACGCACCGAATAGACCGGCGCTTCGCTGGGACCGAGCCGGCCCTTGGGCGTGGAGGAGCAGGCACCGACCGCCATGGCCAGCACGCCCGCAAGCAGCGCCAGCCGGAAGCGGTCAGGCGGCCGCATCGCTCCCCTTCCCCGCCTGCAGCGTCTTGTTGAACTCCGCCTGGCGGCGGGTGCGGTCCATCACCTGGCCCTTGAGCTGGCCACAGGCGGCGTCGATGTCGTCGCCGCGCGTGCGGCGGACCATCGTCAGCACGTTGCTGTCGAGCAGGATCTTCTGGAACGCGCGGATGTCGGCTTCCTCGGAACGCTCGTAACGGGTACCCGGGAACGGATTGAACGGGATCAGGTTGACCTTGCCCGAGTCCTTGGCCTGCACCGCGTTGTCGAACTGGCGCATCAGCCGGGCCAGCTGGCGGGCATGCTCGGGCTGGTCGTTGATACCCTTCATCAGGGTGTATTCGAAAGTCACCGACTCGCGACGCTTGTTGGCGCGCAGGTAGCGCGCGCACGAGGCCATCAGCTCGGCGATCGGGTACTTCTTGTTGAGCGGCACCAGCGTCTCGCGCAGCTCGTCGTTCGGTGCGTGCAGCGACACCGCCAGGGAGACATCACTCTCGCTGGACAGGCGGTCGATCTGCGGCACCAGGCCGGACGTGGACAGCGTCACGCGCTTGTTCGCCAGGCCATAGCCCAGATCGTCGCGCATCACGCTCATGGCACGCACGACGTTGTCGAAATTCATCAGCGGCTCGCCCATGCCCATCATCACCACGTTGGTGAGACGGCGCATCTGGTGCGGCACGTTGCCCAGGTGGCGCGCAGCCACCCACACCTGGCCGATGATCTCGGCGGTGGTCAGGTTGCGGTTGAAGCCCTGGGTGGCAGTGGAGCAGAACGTGCAGTTCAGCCCGCAGCCGACCTGCGAGGACACGCACAGCGTGCCGCGGGTCTTGTCCGGGATGTACACGGTCTCGATGGCGTTCTTGCCATCCACGCCCATCGCCAGCAGCCACTTGTGGGTGCCGTCGGCGGAGGGCTTGTCGAACACGATGTTGGGAACGACGACCTCGGCATGATCCTGCAGCTTGGCGCGCAGGACCTTGCCGAGATCGGTCATCTCATCGAAGTCGGTGACGTAGCGGTGGTGGATCCACTTCATCACCTGGTGGGCACGGAACTTCTTCTCGCCGAGAACCTCGACGAAAAACGTCTCCAGGCCCGCGCGATCGAGGTCGAGCAGGTTCTGCTTGCCGGCCGTGGGTGCCGACTTCGGCAGCGGCTGGATGGCGGGTGTCTGTACGACCTCGTTCACGGCATCACTCTCAGCGCGAGACGACTTCGGTCGCGGCGAAGAAGTAGGCGATTTCGATCGCGGCATTCTCGACCGAGTCCGAGCCGTGGGCGGCATTGGCATCGATGGATTCAGCGAAGTCGGCGCGGATGGTGCCCGGCGCGGCTTCCTTCGGATTGGTGGCGCCCAGCAGGTCGCGGTGGGCCAACACGGCGTTCTCGCCTTCCAGGGCCTGGATCATCACCGGGCCGGAGATCATGAACTCGACCAGAGCGTTGAAGAACGGACGCTCGCGGTGCACGGCGTAGAAGCCTTCGGCTTCACGGCGCGACAGCTGCTTGTACTTGGCGGCGACGACCTTCAGGCCGGCCTTTTCAAAGCGGGCGTAGATTTCGCCGATGACGTTCTTGGCAACGGCGTCCGGCTTGATGATCGAAAGGGTGCGCTCCAGCGCCATGGGATGTCTCCAATGGAATCGGGCCGCTGATGGCCCGAAGGGTACATGAAAAAAACCCGCGTCGGAACGCGGGCTTAGCCTGATAAACGTAGGCGAATTGTAAAAGATAAAGCGGCGCGGTGGTAGTGCGCCCCTGGCTGGCGGCGCGTGGCGCCGGGGTCAGAGCCCCTGCGGGGATCCGCCCCCGGCTGTACCCCATTCACCCACCTGAGTGAAATCTGACCGGACCCCGCATTTTGCTGCACTGCAAAATGCCATACGCTACCGTCTGGTTCTAGTATCAAACAATCGTTTGATTAAGGTCCGCCTGCCGATGGCCAAGCCCGCCCACTTCTCGACCAAGGACCGGATCCTCGGTGCCGCGGAGGAGCTGTTCGCCCTGCACGGCTTTGCCGGCACGTCGCTGCGCCAGGTCACCAGCCAGGCCGACGTCAACATTGCCGCCGTCAACTACCACTTCGGTTCCAAGGAAAACCTGGTCAACGAGGTGTTCCGCCGTCGCATGGACGAGATGACCGGCGCCCGCATGGCCCAACTCGAACGCGCCCGCAGCGAACACCCCGGTGAACTGCGCCCGGTGCTGGCCGCCTTCGTGGAGCCGGCGCTGGCGCTGGCCCAGGACCGCCAGAGCGGCGGCGCCTTCGTCCGCGTGATCGCCCGCGCCTACGCCGAGAAAAACGACAACCTGCGCAAGTTCCTGTCCGACCACTACGGCCACGTGCTGCGCGCGTTCGGCAAGGCCATCGCCGAGTGCGTGCCCGACCTGAGCAAGGAAGAGCTGTACTGGCGGCTGGATTTCCTGGCCGGCTCGCTCACCTACGCCATGGCCGATTTCGGGCTGATCAAGCGTCCCGCCGGTGTCACCGAAGCGGCGCATCGTGCCCAGGCGGCCCACGAGCTCATCCATTTCGCCGAAGCCGGGTTCCGCGCCGCCGCACGCAGCGGCAGCGCCCTGCCCGCCTCCGCCTGATTCCACCCAGTAACTGCTGACCAACAAAGGCCCTTACACCATGTCCAATTCCCTGCTAGTCCGCCGCGCCGCCGTGCTGGGTGCCGGCGTCATGGGTGCCCAGATCGCCGCCCACCTCACCAACGCCGGCGTCGACACCGTGCTGTTCGACCTGCCCGCCAAGGAAGGTCCGGCCGATGGCATCGTGCTGAAGGCGATCGCCAACCTGGGCAAGCTCAGCCCGGCGCCGCTGGCCAGCAAGTCGCTGGCCGAGGCGATCACCCCGGCCAACTACGAGTCGGGGCTGGAGCAACTGAAGGACTGCGACCTGATCATCGAAGCCATTGCCGAGCGCATGGACTGGAAGCAGGACCTCTACAAGAAGATCGCTCCGTTCGTGGCCGATCACGCCGTGCTGGCGTCCAACACGTCCGGCCTGGGCATCAACAAGCTGGCCGACGTGCTGCCGGAACAGCTGCGCCACCGCTTCTGCGGCGTGCACTTCTTCAATCCGCCGCGCTACATGCACCTGGCCGAGCTGATCCCGGCCTCGACCACCGATGCCGCCGTGCTGGAAGGCCTGGAAGAGTTCCTGGTCACCACCCTGGGCAAGGGTGTGGTCTACGCCAAGGACACCCCGAATTTCATCGGCAACCGCATCGGCGTGTTCTCGATCCTGTCGACCATCCACCACACCCAGCAGTTTGGCCTGGGCTTTGACGAAGTGGACGGCCTGACCGGCCCGCTGGTGGGTCGCCCGAAGTCGGCCACCTACCGCACCTCCGACGTGGTCGGCCTGGACACCATGGCGCACGTGATCAAGACCATGGGCGACACCCTGCCGAACGACCCGTGGCATGAATTCTTCAAGTCGCCCAAGTGGCTGGACGCGCTGATTTCCAAGGGCGCGCTGGGCCAGAAGACCGGCGCCGGCATCTTCCGCAAGATCGGCAAGGACATCGTCGTGCTCGATCTGGAAAAGCAGGACTACCGCCCGGCCGACCGCAGCGCCGCACCGGAGGTGGTCGAGATCCTGAAGATCAGGAACCCGGCCGAAAAGTTCGCCAAGCTGCGCGAGAGCCAGCATCCGCAGGCACAGTTCCTGTGGGCGACCTTCCGCGACCTGTTCCACTACAGCGCCTACCACCTGGCCGACATCGCCGAGACCGCGCGCGACGTCGATCTCGCGATCCGCTGGGGCTACGGCTGGTCGCTGGGCCCGTTCGAGACCTGGCAGGCCGCGGGCTGGAAGCAGGTCGCGCAGTGGATCGCCGATGACATCGTCGCCGGCAAGAGCATGAGCAATGCCCCCCTGCCGGACTGGGTCTTCGACGGCCGCGACGGCGTGCACGCCGCCGAGGGCAGCTACAGCCCGTCGCGCAACGCCAAGCTGCCGCGCTCGTCGCTGCCGGTGTACCAGCGCCAGCGCTTCCCGGATCCGCTGCTGGGCGAAACGTTCGCGCCGGGCGAGACCGTGTTCGAGAACGATGGCCTGCGCATGTGGCACGACGGCGACGGTATCGCCGTGGTCAGCTTCAAGACCAAGATGAACACCGTCTCCGACCAGGTGCTCGATGGCCTGCAGGAATGCGTCTCGCGCGCCGAGAAGGACTTCCAGGGCCTGGTGATCTGGCAGCAGAAGGAACCGTTCTCCGCCGGTGCCGATCTGGCCGGCGCCCTGGGCCTGCTGCAGGCCGGCAAGGTCGACCAGTTCGAGCAGATGGTCGCCAACTTCCAGCGCACCAGCCAGCGCATCAAGTATTCGCTGGTGCCGGTGGTGGCTGCCGTGCGCGGCCTGGCCCTGGGCGGTGGCTGCGAGTTCCAGATGCACAGCGCCAAGACCGTGGCCTTCCTGGAAAGCTATATCGGCCTGGTGGAAGCCGGCGTCGGCCTGCTGCCGGCCGGTGGCGGCCTGAAGGAACTGGCCGTGCGCGCCTCGCAGGCGGCCGGCCCGGGCGGCGACGTGTTTGCCGAACTGAAGAAGACCTTCGAGACCGTGGCCATGGCCAAGGTGTCCAACTCGGCGGTCAATGCCAAGGAGCTGGGTCTGCTGCGCAGCACCGACAAGGTGGTGTTCAACACCTACGAGGCGCTGTACATCGCCAAGGCCGAAGCCCGCGCGTTGGCCGAAGCCGGCTACCGTCCGCCGCTGCCGGCACGCCGCATCCAGGTGGCCGGCGACGTCGGCATCGCCACCTTCAAGATGATGCTGGTCAACATGCTGGAAGGTCGCTTCATCAGCCCGTACGACTACGAGATTGCAGAGCGCATCGCCACCGTGCTGTGCGGCGGCAAGGTCGATCGCGGCACCCTGGTCGACGAAGAGTGGCTGCTGACCCTGGAGCGCAAGCACTTCGTCGAACTGGCCCAGCAGGAAAAGACCCAGGCCCGCATCGCGCACATGCTCAAGACCGGCAAGCCGCTGCGCAACTGATTGATGGCGGATGCCGGCCCCGGGCCGGCATCCCTCTGCCTCTGGTAGGTGCCCACCGCGGTGGGCACACCGGCAAAAAACTTCGAGAGATCACTGCAATGACCAAGCAAATCCAGGACGCCTACATCGTCGCCGCCACCCGTACCCCGGTGGGCAAGGCGCCCAAGGGCATGTTCCGCAATACCCGCCCCGACGACATGCTTGCCCACGTGCTGCGCAGCGTTGTCGCGCAGGCGCCGGGCGTGGACGTCAACCGCATCGATGATGCGATCATCGGCTGCGCGATGCCGGAAGCCGAGCAGGGCATGAACGTGGCGCGCATCGGCGTGCTGCTGGCCGGCCTACCGAACACCATCGCGGCGCAGACCGTCAATCGCTTCTGCTCCTCCGGCCTGCAGGCCGTTGCGCAGGCCGCCGATGCGATCCGCCTGGGCAACGCCGACCTGATGCTGGCCGGCGGCACCGAGTCGATGTCGATGGTGCCGATGATGGGCAACAAGATCGCGATGGCACCGAGCGTGTTCGACAACGACCATGTAGCCATCGCCTACGGCATGGGCATCACCGCCGAGAAGGTGGCCGAAGAGTGGAAGGTCTCGCGCGAAGAGCAGGATGCCTTCGCCCTGGCCTCGCACCAGAAGGCGATGGCTGCGATCCAGAACGGCGAGTTCAAGGACGAGATCAGCCCGTACGAGATCGTCTCGCACCTGCCGGACCTGGCCGATGGCCAGCGCATCATTACCCGCAACAAGGTTGCCGATACCGACGAAGGCCCGCGCCCGGATTCCTCGGCCGAAGGCCTGGCCAAGCTGCGCCCGGTGTTCCGCAATGGCCAGTTCGGTGGCACCGTCACTGCCGGCAACTCGTCGCAGATGAGCGACGGCGCCGGTGCCGTGCTGCTGGCGTCGGAACAGGCGATCAAGGACTACGGCCTGACCCCGCTGGCGCGCTTCGTCAGCTTCTCGGTGGCCGGCGTGCGTCCGGAAGTGATGGGCATCGGCCCGATCGCCGCGATCCCGAAGGCACTCAAGCAGGCCGGCCTGAACCAGGATCAGCTGGACTGGATCGAGCTCAATGAAGCCTTCGCCGCGCAGTCGCTGGCGGTGATCCGTGACTGCGGCCTGGACCCGGACAAGGTGAACCCGCTGGGTGGTGCGATCGCCCTGGGCCACCCGCTGGGTGCCACTGGTGCGATCCGTACCGCGACCCTGCTGCACGGCCTGCGTCGTCGCCAGCAGAAGTACGGCATGGTGACTATGTGCATCGGCACCGGCATGGGCGCGGCGGGTATTTTCGAGGCGCTGTAAGGTTCAAAGCGTTGCCTCGTTGGGCTTCATGGCGTGGGCCGGGTTGGCAGGGCTGCCTGGGACACGCCGTGAACCCATCCATGGGGACTCGATGGCGCCATCCATGGCGCCAACGGTCCCAGGCAGCCCTGCCAACCCGGCCCTTCCAGCCTCCCCGCGGCGGAGGGATGAGCAAGAGCTGGGGTCAGATCCCTTTGCTGCGCAAAGGGATCTGACCCCAACAAGCAAAAAGGCAGCCGATGGCTGCCTTTTTGCTTTTGCCCTTGTCTTTGATTCCGCCCTTCCCGTCCGCGCCACACGGGAACTGTCGAGAGGGGGCGGATGGCCCTCTCCAAAACCGTTGGCGCCATGGATGGCGCCATCGAGCACCATGGAAGGGCTTTGGCGTGTTTTGGAGAGGGCCATCCGCCCCCTCCCCCACGTATCAATCAAGGCGCCAAGACGGAGCGCCTGAAGAACCCCGTTACTCCGCCAGCATCGCCGCCAGCTTCTCGCGCGCCGGGCCCGCCAGCTTCGGGTTGTCCAGCGCGAAGCGGATCGTCGCCTCGACCAGCCCCAGGTGCGTGCCGCAGTCGAAACGGGTGCCCTCGAAACGGTAGGCATCGACCTGCTCGGTCTTCAGCAGCTGCGCGATCGCATCGGTCAGCTGGATCTCGCCACCGGCACCACTTCCGGTCTGCTCCAGCAGATCGAAGATCTTCGGGCTCAGCACATAGCGGCCGACCACCGCCAGATCGCTGGGGGCGTCCTCCGGCTTCGGCTTCTCCACGATCTGCGAGATACGGCCTTTGCGGCCATCGAAGGCCTCGGTGGCCACGATGCCGTAACTGGCCGTCTTGTCGTGCGGCACGTCCTCGACAGCGATCACGCTGGCACCGCTGGCCTCATTGAGATCGGCCATCTGCTTCAACGCACCGTCGCCGCGGTTCCAGATCAGATCGTCCGGCAGCAGCACGGCGAACGGCTCGTCACCGATCACGGCCTTGGCACACAGCACCGCGTGGCCCAGGCCCAACGCTTCGGCCTGCGTCACGAAGACCGCACGCACGCCGTTGGGCAGCACGTGGCGGATCATCTCCAGCTGCTCCTGCTTGCCGGCACGCTCGAGCTTCTGTTCCAGCTCATACGCTTTGTCGAAATAGTCGGCGACCGCGTGCTTGTAGCGGTTGGTGATGAACACCAGCGTGTCACAGCCGGCTTCTATGGCCTCATCAACAGCGTACTGGATAAGCGGACGATCGATGATCGGCAGCATTTCTTTCGGCACCGTCTTGGTCGCCGGCAGGAAGCGCGTCCCGAGCCCTGCCACGGGAAAAACTGCTTTACGAATTCGCTTGCTCATTAGTGCCTGTTGGCCTCGCGTGTCGGAAACGGCACGACTTTAGCGGATGAGATGTAAGCATCCTGTTCGATTGGAGAAAACTCCGGCATCGTCGCGAACAGGATCTCCTGGATGGTGTCGATGTCGTAGCTGCTGATCGCTTCGCGCAGCTTCGGAACGTTGCCGAGCACCATGTCACGCGAGAACGCGCGCACGCCGGCTTCGAGGATCTTCGGGTGCGCGGTCGAACGATAGTCCTCGTCGGAATAGAACAGCGTCTCGTGCAGCTTCTCACCCGGGCGCAGCCCGGTGTAGATGATCGGAATATCCTTGTACGGCTGCTTGCCGGCCAGCCGGATCATCTGCTCGGCCAGCACCCGGATCGGCACCGGCTCACCCATGTCGAGCGTGTAGATGGCGCCATGCGACGCCGAGGCGGCCGCCTGCAGGATGAGCTGGCAGGCCTCGGGGATCGTCATGAAATAGCGGCTGACCTCCGGGTCGGTGACCGTGACCGGCCCGCCCTTGAGGATCTGCTCGCGGAACAACGGCACGACGCTGCCCGCCGACGCCAGCACGTTGCCGAAGCGCACGGTGACGAAGCGGGTATGCGTGGACTTCTGGTCCAGGCTCTGGCAGATCATCTCGGCGTAGCGCTTGCTGGCACCCAGCGCATTGACCGGATCGACCGCCTTGTCGGTGGAGATGAACACGAAGTGCTCGACGTGTGCCTCCAGGCAGGCACGGGCGACGTTCTCCGTGGCCAGGATGTTGTTGCGCACCGCCTCGCGCAGCTGCCGTTCCAGTACCGGCACATGCTTGTAGGCGGCAGCATGGAAGGCCGTATCGACCGGGTGCAGCGACAGCGCATGGCGGATCACTGCGGGGTCACCGCAGTCACCCAGCACGGCTTCGATCTCGATGTCGGGAAAACTGCGGCGCAGCTCGCCTTCGATGGTCAACAGCAGCAGTTCGCTGATCTCCAGCAGGACGATGCGGCCTGCACCGTGGCGCGCGCACTGGCGGCAGAGTTCTGAACCGATCGAACCACCGGCACCGGTCACCATCACGGTGCGCCCGCCCAGCCAGCCACGGATCAGGTTCCAGTCCGGCATGATCGGCTTGCGGCCCAGCAGATCCTCGATCGCCACTTCCTTCAGCTGGCCCGGCAGCGACTGCCCCTGCAGGATGTCACTGAGCTTGGGCACGGTGCGGAACGGAACCCCGGTGCTCTCGCAGATGGCGACCACGCGCTGCATGCCGGCGGCATCCAGCGACGGAATGGCGATGACCAGCAGCTTGGCTGCGGTTTCGCGGGCCACGGCCGGCGCATCGTCCAGCGTGCCCAGGATCGGCAGGCCCTGCAGTTTCGCGCCGCGCAGGTGCGGGGCGTCATCGAGCAGGCCGACCGGCTCGAAATTGCCGGAACGACGCAGATCGCGGACCAGCGTTTCGGCGGCCTGTCCGGCACCCAGGATCAGCACCCGGCGCGCGCTCGAATCGGACTGCAGCGCCTGGTAGTCCTTCCATGCGCGATACAGCAGGCGCGGCGCGCCCAGCAGGGCCGACAGCGCGAAGGGATAGATCACCAGCACCGACATCGGCACGCCGTTGAAGCGCTTCCACATCAGCACCAGGACGATGGCGACCATGCCGATGAAGCTGGCTTTGAAGATGTTCAGCAGGTCGCTGACACTGGCAAACCGCCACAGGCCGCGATACAGGCCCACGCGCCAGAACACCAGTCCCTGCAGCAGCAGGACCAGGGTGGTATCGACATTCCACAACGGCAGCGCAGGCGCGTCCGGCAGGATCGAGTAACGACCGGCATGGAGCAGCTGCCAGCATGCCCAGACCATGAACAGGTCGTGGCAGACAATGGCCGTACGCGGCAACAGGCCGAGGATTCTATCCCGCCAGGGTGAAGACATATTTCAAGGAGTTCCTTGTCGGAGGCGCATTCCATTGCGCAGGAGGAGCCACAGCATGCTCAGCGTGATGAACCAAGCAATTGCCACGACAGCCTCCCACCTCGGCTGCAGATTCGAACTGACATTGAACACTGTAATACTGAATAGGCCCAAAACAAAGTACATCCCTGTCACCTGGGCGTGGCTGGCTCCTGCCTGCACAGCGCGCTGGTAGACGTGCTGGGTGTGGGGTTCCATCCAGCGTTGCCCGGAAATGATGCGCGCCAGCAGTGTGAAGCCCGCGTCCACGAGGAACGGCGACAGCGGCACCAGCAGCAGGATCCAGTTGATGTCGGTGCGCAGGCTGGCCACGGCCACGACGGCCGCCACCGCGTAGCCCAGCGCTCCGCTGCCGACATCCCCGAGGAAGATGCGTGCGCGCGGAAAGTTGAAGGGCAGGAAACCCACGCAGGCCAGCCCGAGGGCGATGGCCAGCAGCGACCACGGCCAGGGCAGCACAGGAGCGAACCCCAGCGCGACCACGATGGCCTGGCTGCTGGCGATGCCGTTGATGCCATCCATGAAGTTCCAGATGTTGATCAACGAGGCGGTGAAGAACAGCACCAGCAGGGCCAGCAGCCAGCTGCCGCCGTGGATCTTCACCAGCCCGGCCAGCAGGCCGGCAGCAATGAAATGCACAAGCAGCCTGCGCATGGCCGGCAGCGGGCGATGGTCGTCCCACCAGCCGATGCCGGCGACCAGCAGCAGGCCGGCAGCGGCGACCAGCAGGCTCGGCATGGCCTGCGGCCACGCCCACATGGCCACGGCGGCGGTGACCAGCAGGCTGATGACAATGGCGATGCCGCCGCCACGTGGCGTGGCGACGCTATGGCTGCGGCGTTCCCCGGGGTGGTCCATCAGCTGCCGGCGCAGCGCGTAGCCGCGCGCCGCCCAGGTCAGGGCGGCGCTCAGCAGGGCCAACGCCAGCAGCGCGCCCATCACGAGCCAGGGCATGATTCAGAGCACCGCGTAGTTCAGCAGCGGCTTGACCGTACCCCATTCCTTGCAGCTCGGGCACTGCCAGTGGTGGGTGCGCGCGCCGAAGCCGCAGCGTGTGCAGCGGTAGGCCGGATTGCGCACCAGCAGCTGGTCGGTGATGTGCTTGAGATCGTGCAGGGTGGCGGTGGAATCGGCACCTTCGGCGAGGGTCAGGTCGATCAACGCCGATTCGCCGCGCACCGAGGGGCGATCCTTGAGCTGGCGGCCCAGATAGGCGCGCGCAGGGGCGACACCTTCCTGTTCCTCCATCAGCCGGGTCAGCGCCAGCACCGGCGCGATACCGCGGTAGTGCTCGGTCATTTCCGAAAGGAAGGCGCGGGCGCCGCCCAGGTCGCCGACCTTGCGGTAGTTCTGCATCAGCGCCGGCAGCAATTCCGGCAGATACTCCGGGTCATTGCGCGCAGCACGCTCGAAGGCTCGCACCGCCGCTTCGGGATTGCCGGCATCGCTCTCCAGGCGTCCTTCGATGATGCCGGCGCGCACCGACATCGCATCGGCCTGGTAGGCACGGGCAATGGCCGCCCTCGCCTCTTCCAGCTTGCCGGCGCCACGGAAGCGTTCGGCCAGCTCGCACTCGAACTGCCCGATCAGCTTGCCCATCGGCTCGCCGGTGACATCCTCGAAGCGGGTGGCGTTGTCGATCGCCTTCTCCCAGTCGCGCTCGGCCTGGTAGATCCCGATCAGGTGCTTGAGCGCCTGCGGCGCACGCTGATCCAGCTGGGCCAGTTCGGTGAACACGGTCTCGGCGCGGTCCAGCAGGCCGGACTTCATGTAGTCCTCGCCCAGCGCCAGCAGCGCCTGCACGCGCTGCGCATCGCTCAGATCGTTGCGGTTGACCAGGCCCTGGTGCAGGCGGATGGCGCGGTCCACTTCGCCGCGGCGACGGAACAGATGGCCCAGCGCGACCTGGGTCTCGAAGGTTTCCTTGTCGAGCTCGGCGATGTGCAGGAACAGCTCGATGGCCTTGTCCGGCTGCTCGTTGAGCAGGTAGTTCAGGCCACGGAAGTAGGTGCTGGACAGTCGGCTGACCTGGTTGTCACCGTGGCGCTGACCGCCACGCCGTCCGATCACCCAGCCGGCCAGGGCGGCCAGCGGCACGAACAGGAAAAACCAGAACCACTCGGTGACGAAATCCATCTTCGATCAACGTCCGTCAAAAGATTGGGGGGAAGCGGCCGGTGCCGGCGTCGCGGCAGCGGACTTGTTGGCGCGGCGCAGCTGGCTGTAGAGCGGAACGACCACGCTCACCAGCACCAGGCCGGCGCCGACCACCACGCCCACCAGCAGGGCGGCGATCAATGCCACGCCGACGGAGGTATGCAGCTCGGTGAACAGCAGGTTGATCGACATCGCGGTCATGTTGACCGCACCGATGATCAATCCAAGGATCAACACCGCCAGCAGGACCAGCAGACGAAAGACCTTCATGCGACAGCTCCAGGGGCGGGAGACCGTAGCTTATCCGACTCGCGGCTGGATTCGCACGCGGTGGCGCGACGGGACGCTCAGGCGGGATCGGCGTCCAGCGGCAGCACGCTGCTGACCCGCTCGCGCAGTTCCTTGCCCGGCTTGAAATGGGGAACGTGCTTGCCCGGCAGGGCAACCGATTCGCCGGTCTTGGGGTTTCGACCCAGGCGCGGCGGGCGGTAGTGCAGCGAGAAGCTGCCAAAACCGCGGATTTCGATGCGATCCCCGACAGAGAGGGAACCGCCCATCATTTCCAGCAACGACTTCACCGCCAGATCGACATCATCGGCCTTCAGGTGCGCCTGACGGCGCGCAAGGATTTCGATCAGTTCGGATTTGGTCATCACCGGCTCACATCAGGGGCATTTCAGCCTGAAACGGCCCGGGCAGTGCCCGGGCCGTCCAGGAAACAACGAACAACGGGCCCGATTACTCGGACTTGCTACCGTTCAGCTGGGCACGCAGCAGCGCGCCGAGCTGGGTGGTGCCACCCGAAGCGGACTGGTATTCCTCCAGCACTTCGCGCATTTCCGCGTCGTCCTTGGCCTTGATCGACAGCTGCAGGGTACGGCCCTTGCGGTCCATGCCCACGAACTTGGCTTCGACCTTGTCGCCGACCTTCAGGTGCTGGGTGGCGTCGTCAACGCGCTCGTTGGCGATGTCGCGAGCCGAAACGTAGCCTTCGATGCCGTCGGCCAGTTCGATCACGGCGCCCTTGGCGTCGACTTCCTTCACCACGCCTTCAACCTTTGAGCCCTTCGGATTGGCCGCCATGTACTGGCCGAACGGATCCTGCTCCAGCTGCTTCACGCCCAGGGAGATGCGCTCGCGCTCCGGGTCGACGGCCAGGACGACGGCGTCCAGGGTATCGCCCTTCTTGAAGTTGCGAACGACGTCTTCGCCGGTGGTGTTCCAGCTGATGTCGGACAGGTGGACCAGACCATCGATGCCACCGTCCAGGCCGATGAAGATGCCGAAGTCGGTGATCGACTTGATCTGGCCGGACACCTTGTCACCCTTCTTGTGGGTGGCAGCGAAGGTTTCCCACGGATTGGCGGCAACCTGCTTCATGCCCAGCGAGATGCGGCGACGCTCTTCATCGACGTCCAGCACCATCACTTCGACTTCGTCACCGACCTGCACGACCTTGGACGGGTTGACGTTCTTGTTGGTCCAATCCATCTCGGAGACGTGCACCAGGCCTTCGACGCCCGGCTCGATCTCGACGAACGCGCCGTAATCGGTGACGTTGGAGACCTTGCCGAAGACGCGGCTGTTGGCCGGGTAACGACGGGCGATGTTGTCCCACGGATCTTCGCCCAGCTGCTTCAGGCCCAGCGAAACGCGGTTGCGCTCGCGGTCGAACTTCAGCACGCGCACGTCCAGCTCGTCGCCGACGTTCACGACTTCGGACGGATGGCGCACGCGCTTCCATGCCATGTCGGTGATGTGCAGCAGGCCGTCGATACCGCCCAGGTCCACGAACGCGCCGTAGTCGGTCAGGTTCTTGACGACACCCTTCAGGATCGCGCCTTCCTGCAGCTTGTCCATCAGCTGCTCGCGCTCTTCCGAGTGCTCGCTTTCGACGACAGCGCGGCGCGAGACCACGACGTTGTTACGCTTGCGGTCCAGCTTGATGAGCTTGAATTCCAGCTCCTTGCCTTCCAGGTAGGCCGGATCGCGCACCGGGCGCACATCGACCAGGGAACCCGGCAGGAAGGCGCGGACATCCTTGATGTCCACGGTGAAACCACCCTTGACCTTGCCACTGATGCGGCCGGTGATGGTTTCGTTCTTTTCCAACGCTTCTTCCAGCTCGTCCCACACCATCGCGCGCTTGGCCTTCTCGCGCGACAGGACGGTTTCGCCGAAGCCGTTCTCGATGGAGTCGAGGGCGACCTTGACGATATCGCCTTCGGCGACATCGATCTCGCCAGCGTCGTTACGGAACTGTTCGATCGGCACGATGCCTTCGGACTTCAGGCCAGCGTTGATCACCACGACGTCGCCGCGGACTTCAACAACGGTACCGCTGACGATGGCGCCCGGCTTCAGCTTGGCCAGATTGGCCTGGCTGGCTTCAAACAGTTCGGCAAATGATTCGGTCATTAGATTTACTCTGTTGGACACATGGGTCGGTGGCGTCCCTTCGGGGATGGGCGACCGCCCGCCTGTTGGTCGACCCCGGAAAAGCAGGTCGTGTGTGAAGTAGGAAAACCGCCACGCATCATTGCGCGACGGAGCTTGTACAGCACTGCTATTGCGCGACCACCACCGATGCGGCTGGCAGTGCTCCCGCGCGAACGGATCAGGCAGCCGGAACCGGAAGCAGATCCATCACTCGGGCAACGACATCTGCGATGCCGATGCCTGTGGTGTCGATGAGGACGGCATCGTCTGCCGGCTTCAGGGGCGCCACGGTACGCTGAGCATCACGGGCGTCGCGGGCCATGATCTCGCGCAGGAGGTCATCAAAGTTAACAGAAACCCCCTTGTCTTTCAACTGCTTATGCCGGCGCTCGGCGCGCTCTTCGGCACTGGCGGTCAGGAACACCTTGTAGGGGGCATCCGGGAAGATCACCGTACCCATGTCGCGACCGTCCGCGACCAGGCCCGGCAGCTCCCTGAATGCGCGCTGCCGCTCCTTCAGGGCCGCCCGGACTTCGGGAATGGCCGCGATGGCCGACGCCAGCGCGCCGGTGGTCTCCAGCCGCAGTTCGTCGGTGGCATCGCTGCCATTGACCAGGACCCGCATCGCGTCACCCTGTTCAACAAACTGAACATGGGTATCGAACGTGCACCGCACCAGTGCCGAGGCGTCGGAGGTATCGATGTCGGCCCAGCTGGCGGCCACGCCCACCGCCCGGTACAGGGCGCCTGAATCCAGGTAATGCCAGCCCATCCGGCGCGCCACGATGCGGCTGATGGTACCCTTGCCGGCCCCTGATGGGCCGTCGATGGTCAGGACGGGAGCGAGTGGATTCATGGGGGTCCCAGTACGTGTGAAGGGGGCATTCTAGCCCCTGCCAGACACCCCGCGACGGATCTTTTGTGCAACCACTTGAAACCATGAGGAAAAGCCCGGTAGAATGGCGGGCTTGAACGAGCGTCAACTGCCGATTGTCTTTCGCATATCGCGGCCACGCTCCACCCGAACAACTACTGTTTACGCCGAGGTATGCCATGAAAGTCCTGTCCTCCCTGAAGTCGGCGAAGGCCCGTCACCGTGACTGCAAGGTCGTCCGTCGCCGTGGCAAGATCTTCGTGATCTGCAAGTCGAACCCGCGTTTCAAGGCGCGTCAGCGCTGAGCCCAACAGCCTTCGTGGCTGCGGCTGGTCCCGCGCGGGACCGACCCGATGCAAAAAGCCGCCTTCGGGCGGTTTTTTGTTTATGCGGCTTTTTCCTGCCGATTTTGCTGTAATCGCCTTTCTTGACCACTGGGGAGTAGATCGAGATGAAGCGTTACCTGTCCACCCTGGCCGTGCTGGCCACTCTGGCTGCCGCCACGCCGGCCCTGGCCGACACTCTGCTTGTCGACCGCGCCCGCGAGAAGCCGGCCGGCGCCCTGCCCCTTCGTGGCCAGTCCATGCAGCAGGTGCAGAGCCAGTTCGGTGCGCCCAGCGAGCAGCTGCAGCCGCGCGGCGGGCAGAAGCGGCAATGGCCGACCATCAACCGCTGGGTGTACCCACAGTTCACTGTCTACTTCGAGAAGCAGAAGGTGATCGACGTGGTGGCCAACCAGGCGGACCCGAACGAAATCGGCCCGAAACCGCCGATCCGTTGACCCCTTTACCCGCCCCGGGCGGGCCTGTGTAGCGAGACCATGAACCAGACCCTTCGTTTTCCTGCCGAGTGGGAAGCCCAGAGCGGCGTCCTGATTGCCTGGCCCACCGCCGATACCGACTGGGCCGACCGCCTGGGACAGGTGGAGGAAACCTATATCGCACTGGTTGCAGCGATCACCCGCTTCCAGCCGGTGCTGATCTGCGTGGCCGATGACGATGTGGAGACCTATGCCGAAATGCGGCTGCGCTCCAACCGCATCGACATGGACAGGGTGCACTTCACCACGGCGGCCTACGACGACACCTGGCTGCGCGACTCGGGCCCGATCACCCTGCGCCGTGCCGACGGCGGCTTCCAGCTGCTGGACTTCCGCTTCACCGGCTGGGGCGGCAAGTTCGATGCCACCCTCGACGATCAGCTGGTGGGCGCGCTCGACCAGGCCGGCGTTTTCAACGACGCGCCGGTGCGCAGCATCCCGTTCGCGCTGGAAGGCGGCGCCATCGAAACCGACGGTGAAGGCACCCTGCTGACCACCTGGAAGTGCCTGCACGAACGCCACCCGGATCGTGACCGCGCCAGCCTGAGCACCGACCTCGCCGACTGGCTGCAGCAGGAGCGCGTGCTGTGGCTCGACCACGGCTACCTGGAAGGCGACGATACCGATGCCCACATCGATACCCTCGCCCGCTTCGCCTCGGCGGACAGCATCGTCTACCAGGCCTGCGACGACGAGAACGACTCGCACTACGCCGAGCTGCAGGCGATGGGCAGGGAACTGGCTGCGCTGCGCACCCGTGACGGTCAGCCATACCGCCTGTTCCCGCTGCCGTGGGCACAGCCGGTGATCGACGAAGGCCGCCGCCTGGCGGCCTCGTACGCCAACTACCTGATCGTCAACGGCGCGGTGCTGATGCCGGCGTACGGTGATCCGGCCGACGATCTGGCCCGCGACGTGCTGGCCAAGGCCCATCCGGGCCGCGAGATCGTCCAGGTGCCCTGCCGCTCGCTGATCTGGCAGAACGGCAGCCTGCACTGCATCACCATGCAGCTGCCGGAAGGCCTGCTGAAGGCGTAGCACGATGCGGTAGCGCCGGGCCACGCCCGGCGAGCACAGCGGCATTCGGTTCGTACGCCGGGCATGGCCCGGCGATACCGGCTGCGTGCACCTGTTCAGCGGCCGACACGCTGCGGCATCGCATACGCGCTAACATGCGGGTTTTCCCCCGCAGGAACACCCGCATGAACTCGCGCAGCCCGCTTACCGTCGCCCTGATCCAGGAGCGCAACCACGGCGATGCCGCCGCCAATCTGGCGGTGATCGAGGCACGCGTGGCCGAAGCGGCAGCGCAGGGCGCCAAGCTGGTGCTGCTGCAGGAACTGCACAACGGCCCCTACTTCTGCCAGCACGAGTCGGTTGACGAGTTCGATCTGGCCGAACCGATCCCGGGCCCGAGCACCGAGCGCCTGGGTGCGCTGGCGAAGAAGCATGGCGTGGTGCTGGTCGGTTCGCTGTTCGAGCGCCGCGCCGCCGGCCTGTACCACAACACCGCGGTGGTGTTCGAGAAGGACGGCACCCTGCTCGGCAAGTACCGCAAGATGCACATCCCGGACGATCCGGGTTTCTACGAGAAGTTCTACTTCACCCCGGGCGACATCGGCTTCACCCCGATCGACACCTCGGTGGGCCGCCTGGGCGTGCTGGTGTGCTGGGACCAGTGGTACCCGGAGGCGGCGCGCCTGATGGCGCTGGCCGGCGCCGAGCTGCTGCTGTACCCGACCGCGATCGGCTGGGACCCGGACGACGTGCAGGACGAGAAGACCCGCCAGCGCGATGCCTGGGTACTGAGCCACCGTGGCCATGCCGTCGCCAACGGCCTGCCGGTGCTGAGCTGCAACCGTGTCGGCCATGAGGCCTCGCCGCTGGGCGCGTCGGGCATCCAGTTCTGGGGCAACAGCCACGTGCTCGGTCCGCAGGGCGAGTTTCTGGCCGAAGCCGGCGCCGATGCCGCTGTGCTGGTATGCGACGTCGACCTGCAGCGCAGCGAGCACGTGCGCCGCATCTGGCCGTTCCTGCGCGATCGCCGCATCGACGCCTACGGCGATCTGCTCAAGCGCTACATCGACTGAACCGGAGCCGCGCATGGCCGTCCTCATCCGTGATGCCGGCCCGGCCGACATCGCCGCGATCACCGCGATCTACGCGGTCGAAGTGACCGACTTCGTCAACACGTACGAGTACGACATCCCGGACCAGGCCGAGATGCTGCGCCGCATGCGCGACATCATCGACCGCGGTTTTCCCTATCTGGTCGCCGAGATCGACGGCCAGGTCGCCGGCTACGCCTACGCCAACACCTACCGCACGCGCATTGCCTACCAGTGGACCGTGGAGAACTCGGTCTATGTCGATGCACGGTTCCAGGGCCAGGGCGTCGGCACCGGCCTGTTGCAGGCGCTGATCGACGCATGCGTCGCACGTGGCTTCCGGCAGATGGTGGCGGTGATCGGCGAACCGACCAATACCGCTTCGATCAGGCTGCACGAGCGTTTCGGCTTCGAGCTGGTCGGCGTGTTCCGCGGCCTCGGCCGCAAGCACGGCCGCTGGCTGGACACCGTGCAGATGCAACGCGCGCTCGGCGACGGCGCCGACACCGCACCTTCCAATGAATGACTCCATGACAGAAATCCTTCCCGAGACCGGCGACGATCTGTTCGCCGGCCAGCCGGTGCGCGTCGTTGAACGCGACGGCGTGCGCTACACCCTTCTGGGCACCGCCCACGTTTCCCACGCCAGCGTCGAGGCGGTGGAGAAAGCAATCAACAGCGGCCGCTTCGATGCCGTCGCGGTCGAACTGGACCCCCAGCGCCTGCAGGCCCTGAGCGATCCGGACACGTTGGCCAAGCTGGACCTGGTCGAGGTGATCCGCAAGGGTCGCGTTGCCCTGTTCGCCGCCAACCTGGCGCTTTCCGCCTACCAGCGTCGTCTGGCCGAACAGCTCGGCATCGAGCCGGGTGCGGAACTGAAGCGCGCCGTCGAACTGGGGCGTGAGCGCGGCCTGCCCGTCCACCTGATCGACCGCGAGGTGGGCCTGACCTTCCGCCGCGCCTCGCAGCGGTTGGGCTTCTTCGGCAAGCTGAAGCTGGTTGCGGGCCTGGGCGCCGGCCTGTTCTCATCGGAAGAGGTGGGCGAAAACGAAATCGAGAAGCTCAAGCAGGGCGACATGCTGGAGTCGAGCTTCGGCGAGTTCGCGACCGAGAATCCCGCGCTGTACGAAACCATCATCGGCGAGCGCGACCGCTACATGGCCACGCGCCTGCGCGAAGAACACGACCCGCGGCAGCGCGAAGTGCTGGCGGTGGTCGGCGCCGGCCATCTGGCAGGCCTGGCGCGATACCTCGAAACGGATACCGATGCACCGGCACCGTTGCGCGCCGAACTCGAAGCCGTGCCGAAGAAGCGCAACATCCCGTGGTTCACGCTGGGCATCCTTGCCATCGTCATCACCGGCATCGCCGTCGGCTTCTACCGCGGAGGCCTGGGCGTGGGCACCGAACTGCTGGCCACGTGGGCGATGTACACCGGCGGCCTGGCCGGCCTCGGCTGTCTGCTGGCCGGCAGTCACCCGCTGAGCATTCTCACGGCGATCGTGGTCGCCCCGTTCAAGCCGTTCCGGCTCAGCATTCCCACCGGCGCGTTCTCGGCGCTGGTCGAGGCACGCCTGCGCAAGCCGGCGTACCAGGATTTCCTGCAGCTGCGCGACGATGCACAGTCGTTGAAGGGCTGGTACCGCAATCGGGTCACCCGCGTGGTGCTGACGTTCATGCTGACCAATCTCGGCAGCATGCTCGGCCTGTGGCTGACCGGCTTCCAGGTGTGGGGCAAGGTCGCAGGTTGATTGCAACGCCCCGCCGGGCATGGCCCGGCGCTACCGCGTGGCGGCGAATTGCGACACCCCGACGGGCATGGCCCGGCGCTACCGCGTGGCGGTGAACTGCAACACCCGGCGCTACCGCGTGGCGGCGAATTGCGACACCCGGCGATACCGCGAGGCGGTGATGGTAGCGCCGGGCCATGCCCGGCAAAAAAAGGGGAGGCCGCCCCACTACGACCGGCCTCCCCACACCACAACACGTTGTCGTTCCCCGTAGTCCGGCAAGCTCGACGCTAGGCGGCCGTTGCCGCCACCTTTTCCAGGCCGCGCGCGCGGCGGATCAGCCGCGTCACGGCATTGCGCAGGTCGTCCAGCACCGCGTAGATCGTCGGCAGGAACAGCAGGCTGACCACGGTCGAGAACGCCAGTCCACCGGCGATGGCTCGGGCCATCGGCGCGTACTCCGGGCCGTCGCCGAACATCTGCGTGTTGGTCAGCGAAATCGGCACCATCGCCAGGATCGCCGTCCCCATGGTCATCATGATCGGGCGCAGCCGCTCGCGTGAGCCCTCCACCAGCGCCTGGGTACGCCCCATGCCGCTGCGCCGGAGGTTGTTGATGTGCTCGATCATCACGATGCCGTTGTTCACCACCACGCCCATCAGCACCAGGATGCCGATGAAGGACATGATTCCGAACGAGGTGCCGGTGATCCAGAACAGCCAGAACACGCCGAAGATCGAGAACAGCACGCCGCTCATGATCGCCGCCGGGAACAGCAGCGATTCGAACACCGCCGCCATCACCACGTAGATCATCACCAGCGCGATGAGCAGGTTGAACACCATCTGCTGCATCGCCTCGTCATCGTTGCCATAGTCGCCGCCATCGAAGGTGTAGCCATAGCCGGCCGGGAAGCTCATCGGCTTGAGTACGGCCTCGATCGCCTTGCGTCCGTCCGGTGCGGTGATCTTCTCGGCCAGGTTGGCCTTGATCGTCAGCGTGGTCTGCCGGTTGGTTCGGCCGATCTGGGTGGCGGACGAACCGACATCGACGCTGACCAGACTCAGCAGCGGCACGCTGCGGCCGTCGCCGGTACGCACGCTGAAGCCGGCCAGGTCTTCCGGACTGCTCTGCTCGGCCCCGGCGAAGCGCACCCAGACCGGAACCTCGTTGTCGCCTCGCCGGAACTCACGCATCGGTGCACCGCGCAATGCCAGGCCGACAAAGCTGGCCACCTGCTCGGCGTTGAAGCCGAAGGCGGCGGCACGCTCGCGATCGACGCGCACCTTGAGTTCACCGCCCTTCTCGCCATTGTCGATGCGCACGTCGCGCAGCTCCGCACGCTGGGCCAGCAGGGGCAGCACTTCCTGGCCGATTTCCTGCAGCATGCTGCTGGAATCGCCGATCAACTGCACCTGCACGCCCTGGTTGCCGCCACCACCATCACCGCCCTGGTTGCCGACGAAGTAGTCGGTACGCGCGGACTTCGGCAGGCCCTTGCGCAGCTCCTCCTGCAGCGACTTGATGTCCTTGGCGTACTTCTCGTCCAGGGTGACGACCGTCGAGCTGCCTTCCTGCTCGCTGTACCAGGAGTACACCTGCTTGACGTGCAGGCGCTCACGGTTCTCGTCGATCCAGTTCTCCACCCGCGCCACTTCCTCGGACATCTGCCGATAGGTGTAGGCACCCTTCCACATGTAGCCGATGAAGATGTCCTTGCCACCTTCACCACCGAACATGTCCACCTTGGTCAGTTTCATCGGCACCAGGCTGACGGCCACCACCAGCACGATGCCCAGCAGGCTCCAGCCACGATGGTGCAGCGACCAGTCCAGCACCTGCGCGTAGCGCCGCTGCAGGCGCGCGATCAGGCCGGTCTGCGAGTGCACGAGCTTGGGCGTGGCCATGCGCGCGGACAGCATCGGAATCAGGCTGACCGCCACCAGCCAAGACGCCAGCAGCGATACCGAAATGGTGATCGCGATCTGTGCCATGAAGATGCTGATGTTGTTGGTCTCGCCGAACAGGTTCGGCACGAACACGATGCAATGGCACAGGGTGCCGGCGCTGAGCGCGATGGCGACGTTGCGGGTGCCGATGATCGAGGCCAGCCGTGGCTGTCCCGGCATGCGCTCGCGCTCCTGGTAGATGCTCTCCACCACCACCACGGCGTTGTCCACCAGCATGCCCACCGCCAGCAGCAGGCCCATCATGGTCAGGATGTTCAGCGTCACCCCGACGAAGTACATGAAGCCCAGGGTGATGGTGAAGCAGATCGGGATGGCCAGCGTCACCATCAGCGTGGACGGCCAGTGGCGCAGGAAGAAGAACAGCACCGTCACCGACAGGATCAGGCCCACCGCACCGGCTTCGGCCAGCTCCAGCAGCGAGGAGGTCACCGCCTTGCCCTGGTTGTCGATGACCTTGATCTGCACATCGCGCATCGAGGCCTGTGCGCGGATCGCTTCGACTTCGGCCAGCGCCGCGCGCGAGACGTCGACCAGATTGGCGCTGCGCTCCTTGAAGATGTCCAGGCCCACTGCCGGGTTGCCATCCAGGCGGCGGCCATAATTCATCCGCGCCGGCTTCAGCCGCACATCGGCGATGTCACCCAGCCGCAGGCCCTTGGCGTTGATTACCAGGTCGCGCAGTTCCTGCAGGTCGGTGATCTCGCCGACCGGTTGCACGCGCACACGCTGGCCGTTGTCATCGATCTGCCCGGCCGAGATCGAAAAGTTCAGCGTGCGCAACCGTTCGCTCAGCTCGTTGATGCTCAGCCCGTGCGCGTTGAGCCGGTTGGGATCGATCGCGATCTCGACTTCATTCGGCGGTGCACCGGTGATGTCCACGCGCGCAACGCCCGGAATGCGCTCGATGCGCCGCTTGAACTCGCGGTCGAGCATGTCATAGGCGGTCGTCAGGTCGGTGGTGCTGGCCAGGCGCACCTTCAGCACCGGCTGGTCGCTGCTGGACCACTTGAACACGTTGTAGCGCTGCAGGTCGTCAGGCAGGTCGCTGCGGATCGCATCGATACGTTCGCGCGCGTCGGAAGCGGCGATGGCGATGTCACGGTCCCAGTCGCTGAACTCGATGAAGATCAGCGCCGCTTCGGACGTGGCCGAGGAGCGCATGCGCTTGATCCCGGTCATCGTTGCCAATGACTCTTCCACCGGCCGGATGATGGTCCGCTCCACTTCTTCCGGTGTCGAGCCCGTGTACGGAATCTGCACGAACAGGAACGGCGCGGAGATGTCCGGCAGAGCCTCCAGTGGCAGCCGGAATGAAGCGATCAGGCCGATCACCACCAGCGATACGAAGCACATGATGGTGGTGACCGGACGGCGGATGGAGAACTCGGCGACACTCATGCCGGCTCCTCGCCGCCGACGCGGCCACCTTCTGCGATTCGCAGTCCGTCGCCGGCGTGCTTGCGGCCGCGTTCGCGGTAGTAGGCGTCGCCGCGGCGATCCATCAGGTCGTAGACCACCGGGATCACCAGCAGGGTCAGCAGGGTGGAGACCAGCAGGCCGCCGATCACGGTGATCGCCATCGGCGCACGTACTTCAGCGCCCTCGCCCATCGCCACCGCCAGTGGCAGGAAGCCGAACAGCGTGCACAGGGTGGTCATGATGATCGGACGCAGGCGCGAGCGCGCGCCTTCCACCAGCGCCTCGTGCTTGGCCACGCCGGCCTCGCGCAGCTGATTGACCTTGTCGATCAGGATGATCGCGTTCTTGGTGACCAGTCCCACCAGCAGGATCAGGCCGATGAACACCACCACCGAGATCGGCTTGCCGGTCAGCATCAGCGCCAGGATCGCACCGACCAGCGCCAGCGGGATGGTGAACAGGATCACGAACGGATGCAGCAGCGATTCGAACTGCGACGCCATCACCAGGTAGACCAGGAAGATCGCCAGTCCGAAGGCGAAGATCAGCGACGTTGCCGCCTGCGCCAGTTCCTCGCCCTGGCCACCGATATGCAGGCCGACGCCCGCACCAAGCGGCTGTTCGGCGACCATCTGCTGCACTTCGCGCATGGCCGCGCCCAGATCGATGTCACGCAGGTTGGCCGAGACCACCGCGACGCGGGTCTGATCGGCACGGTGGATCTCGCTCGGACCGGTGGTGGCCACCACGTCGGCCACGGCGTCCAGGGTGATCGGACGGGTACTGCCCGGGTTGACGATCAAGCGGCGGATGCTCTCCACGCTGGCCCGGTCGCCTTCCTGTGCCCGTACCAGCACGTCGATCTTGCGGTCGCGGAAGCTGTAGCGGGTGGCCACATCGCCGCGCACCTTCTTCACCACGACGTCGGCGATCTGGCGGGTGGTCAGGCCCAGTGCACCGGCGCGCTCCTGGTCGAAGCGGATCTGGATCTCCGGGAAGCCCTCCTCCACCGTCGACTTCACGTCGGCGTAGTGCGCATTGCCGCGCAGCAGGGCAGCCAGCCGCTGGCCGGCTTGCTCCAGCGTGGCCATGTCCTGACCACGCAGTTCGATTTCCAGCGGCGTGGAGAAGCTGAACAGTGCCGGCCGCGCGAAGTCGACCTGCGCGCCGGGGTGCCCGGCCATGGTGCCGCGCAGGCGCTCGGTGATGGCCGCTTCGGTGCGCGCATCCCCACCGCCTTCCATCACCACGGTCAGCTTGCCGATGTTCTCACCGCTCTCGGTCGGGCTTGCGTCCAGCCGGGTACCGCTGCCACTGACGCCGTACAGCGAGGCCACGCCCTCGCCCTTGCCGTGCGCCAGCTGCAGTTCGCGCACCAGTGCATCGGTCTGCTTCAACGGCGTGCCGGCCGGCAGCTTGACGGTCATCTCGAAGCGGTCCTGCGCCAGCTGCGGGATGAGGTCGGCGCCCAGCATCGGCACCAGCGCCATGGTGGCTGCAAACGCCAGCGCGGCCAGGCCCAGCACCTTGCCGGGGTGCGCCAGCGCGCTCGGCAACAGCCGCAGGTAGCCACGTTCGGCCCCCGCATAGGGCTTCATCGCGATATCGCTGGCCTTGCGCATGACCGGACCGATCACGGCGGCAACGCCGCGGCAGGCACGTACCACCAGCCAGGCCAGCGCATAGAAGGTCCAGCGCAGCGCAGCGACGAAGCCACGACGGCCGGCTGCAACGGGCTTCTGCCAGCGACGCTCCGGCTGCCACGCCTCGCTGGCGGGCTCTTCGGGGAACGCCAGCGGCGGCCGCCCCTTCAGCGAACTGAGCATCGGAATCAGTGTCATCGATACCAGCAGCGAAATGGCGATGGCGATCGCCACGGTCAGCGCCTGGTCGCGGAACAGCTGGCCGGCGATACCGTCGACGAACACCAGTGGCAGGAACACTGCGATGGTGGTCAGGGTGGAGGCGACCACCGCCATGCTCACTTCGCGGGTGCCTTCGATCGCGGCCTGCAGGATGCCCAGCCCGCGCTCGCGCGCCTTGGCGATGCTCTCCAGCACCACGATCGAATCGTCCACCACCAGGCCCGTCGCCAGCGCCAGGCCGCCCAGCGACATGACGTTCAGGCTGAGACCCAGCTGGCCCATGAAGAAGAACGTGGCGATGATCGACACCGGCAGCGACAGGCTAATGACGAACGTGCTCCAGCCATCGCGAAGGAACAGGAAGATGATCAGGATCGCCAGCAGGCCGCCGATCACCGCATCCTTCTTGACGTCGCTGATCGCATGCTCGATGAAGCGCGACTGGTCCTCGATGGTGGTCAGTTCGGCATCGCCGGGGAACGTGCCCTTGATCTGCTCCAGACGCTTGCGCAGCGCTTCTGCGGTGGCGACGGTGTTGGCGTCGCCTTCCTTGTAGATCGCCAGCTCGACCGATTCCTTGCCGCCCAGGCGGATGATCGCTTCACGCTCCTTGTAGCCCTGGCGTACGGTGGCCACGTCCTTCAACCGGACAGGAACGCCATTGGCGACCACGCTGGAGCCACCGCCGGACGATGCGCTCTGTGCGGCCGAGGCTGCGGCGATGGCCGCAGCGGAACCGGTGGAGGCGGCAATGTTGAACATCTGCTGCAGCGCGGAGTCCGCCGCACTGCCATTGGACGCCTGGGTGGTGACCAGCAGGTTGCGGATCTCCTCCAGGTCGGCGAACTGGTTGACGGTACGCACCAGGAAGCGCTGCGAGCCCTCTTCCAGCCGACCGCCGGAGATGTTGATGTTCTCGTCCTTCAGGCGCTTGATGACGGTATCGATCGGCAGATTCAGCTGCGCGAGCTTCTGCTGGTCGATGTCGACCTGGATCTCGTCCTCCAGGCCGCCGCCGACCTTGACCGCCGCCACGCCGGTGACCGGTTCCAGCTTCTTCTTCAGATCCTCGTCGGCGTAGCGGCGCAGGATGGTCAGCTCGCGGATGGCGTCGGCATCGCTGGACGGCGCCGCCTTGCTGGACAGCACCAGGCGCATGATCGGCTCGGTGGACGGATTGAAGCGCAGCAGCACCGGGGCTTTCGCCTCCAGCGGCAGGTTCAGCGCTTCCATCTTGTCGCGCACCTCCAGGCTGGCCTGGTCCATGTTGGTGCCCCAGGCGAACTCCAGCACCACATCGCTCTGGCCGGTGCGCGAGACCGACTTCAGCTTGCGCAGGTTCTTGACCACGCCCACGGCTTCTTCCACCGGCTGGGTGATCAGGGTTTCGATCTCGGTCGGTGCCGCACCGGTGTATTCGGTGCGTACCGTCAGCGTCGGGTAGCTCAGGTCCGGCAGCAGGTTGACCTTGAGGCTGCCCAGCGCAATCAGGCCGAACAGCAGCAGGGTGACCGTGCACATGGCAATGGTGACGCGGCGGCGGGTAGCGAACTCCACCAGGCCGCCGCGCATGCCGGCGGCGGCGCTTTCGCCGTGGGGCGAAGCACCGTGGTCGTGGTCAGGATGGCTCATTGCCGGCTCCCGGCCTTGTCTGCCGGCTTGGCCGAGGCCGTCGCCGTCTTCGCCTTCGGATCAGCGATCACCTGCACGGCGGTGCCGTCGCGCAGCGCGACCTTGCCTGCGGTGACCACCTGGTCTCCGGCCGCCAGGCCATCACGGATCTCCACCCATGGCCCCTCCGCGTAACCCAGCTTGACCGGAACGCGCGCGACCTTGCCGTCGCGCACCCGGAACACCGCCGGCTCACCATCGTCGAGCAGCGCCAGGCGCGGCACGACCAGGGCGTCGGCACGCTGGTCGTAATCGATGCGGATCCGGCCGAACATGCCCGGCTGCAGGGAATGGGCAGTGCCGTCGAAGGCACTGACAACACGGAACGTGCCGCTGCCCGAATCCACCACCGGTGCGATGCGATCAACGATGCCGGTGAAGCTCTGGCCCGGCAGTGCATCCGCCGACAGGGTCACCGGCTGGCCGGCACGCAGCGTTGCCAGCTCGCGTTCGGGAACGTTGAGGGTGGCTTCCAGGCGCGAGTTGTCGACGATGCGGAAGATCGGCGTGTTGATCTGCACGAAGTTGCCGGTCTTGATCGAGCGCGAGGCGATCACGCCGGAGATCGGTGCGACCACCGTGGTGTACGACAGCTCCAGCGTGGCCAGGCGATATTGCGCGCGCACGTTTTCCAGATCGAAGCGCAGCTGGTCGACGTCGGCGGCACTGACCATCTGCTGGCCGACCAGCTTCTGTGCGCGCTGGTAGTTGTTCTCGAGCTTGCGCATCTGTGCCTCGCTCTGGGCAACCGCCAGGCGTGCGCGGTCCGGATCGAGCCGTACCAGCGGCTGCCCCGCGCTGACCCGCTGGCCTTCCTCGACCAGCACCGCCAGCGCCACGCCAGAGGTCTTGGCAACCACCTGCGACTCGGCGCGCGGCTCCAGCGCGGCGGTGCCGGTGTAGCTGGCCGCCACCGCGCGGCGGCTGGCCACCGCGACCTCGACCGGCACGGACTCGACTTTTTTCTCATCCTTGGTTTCGGCGGCCTTGGCCTCGCTGTTGGGGCCCGCGGCGCAACCGCCCAGCATCAGCGTGGTGGAGATCAGCAGGGCGGCGGCGCAGAGTCCGCTGCGGCGGCCATGCAGGAAGATTGGGTGCGACATCGTCAGGTCCCTGGAGGATGCGTGGGCAGGTGTGGTAGCAAAGTAATGCACCACTTCACGGCAACACCATATCCCAAAGGTCATGGTGTCTTCACGCCGCTGGTCGGCCCACCCCCATTTCAGCTAGATGAAACCTGAGGCTATACTCGGGTCGTTCCGTACCCCACGCCGGAACGACCAGACCCGAATCCCCGGAAACGACATCATGCGCCCGCAGCCGCTCGCCGCTTGTCTCGCTCTGGCCGTCCTCCTGCCCCTCGGGGCCGCCGCACAGCCCGCTCCAGCTACCACGACCGCAGCACCCGCCCCAGCCCCGGCACCCGCCGCTGCTGCCGCCGCCGCACCTGCCGGCAATTACGACAATGGCCGGGTGCTGGCCTACACCTGCCAGGGGTGCCATGGCATCACCGGTTACAAGAACGCCTACCCGAGTTACCGGGTACCGAAGATCGGTGGCCAGACCCAGCAGTACCTGACCCAGGCCCTGACCGAGTACCGCCAGGGCAAGCGCCGGCATCCGACGATGCAGGCCCAGTCGATGAGTTTCAGCGAACAGGAGATCGCCGATCTCTCTGTTTACCTGTCCACCGTCAAGTAAGGCCCGCCCATGTCGAAAGCCGCGCATCCACTGCGTCATGCCATCGCCCTGTCCGTCGCCCTGCTGCTGGCGGCCTGCTCGCAGTCACAGGTGGAGAACAGCGAGAAATCCGCCGCCGATCCGGGCCATGCCAGCGGCGAGCACGGCTCTTCATCGTCGGCAGGCCTGCCCACCGGCCGTGCGGCTGCCGGTGAAGCCCGGGCCAAGGTGAAGGGCAAGGCCACCAACCAGAGCTGCATCGATTGCCATGGTGCCGACGGCAACGCCCCGATCGATCCGACCTACCCGAAACTGGGTGGGCAGTACGGTGATTACCTCGCGCATGCGCTGCAGGCCTACCGTTCCGGCGACCGCCAGCACGCGTTGATGACGCCGCAGGCGACGGACCTGAGCGATCAGGACATCGCCGACCTGGCGGCGTACTTCGGCAGCCGGCCAAGCCAGCTGCGGGATCTGCACGGGGTCAAATAGGATCAGGGCGCCGTGGCGCCCTTGCATCCCTGGCGCCGGGCCATGCCCGGCGGAACGCCAGAAGCCCGCGCTGTGCGCCCGCGGGGCATGGCCCCGCGCTACCCTTGCACCGCCAGCGTCGGTCAACGATCAGCCTTCCAGCTCTTCCCAGCGCGCGTACGCGGCGTCCAGTTCGGCCTGCACCTTGGCCAGCTGCTGCGTGTGTGCCGTCACCTCGGCACTGCTGCGGGTGTAGAACGAAGGATCATTCATCGCTGAGGTGAGGCCTTCGACGTCGCCTTCCAGTTTCTCGATCGTCTTCGGCAGCTGCTCCAGTTCGCGCGCTTCCTTGTAGCTGAGCTTGCGCTTGGCCGCTGCAGGTTCCGCGGCAGCCACAGGCGCAACCGCTGCCGCCGGCCTGGCTGCGGCGGGCACTGCTGCCGCTGCGGTACTGGCCGCGTAGCGCTGCCAGTCGGTGTAGCCTCCAACGTACTCGCCGATCACGCCGTCGCCCTCCATCACCAGCGTGGACGTCACCACGTTGTCGATGAAATCACGATCGTGGCTGACCAGCAGCAGCGTGCCGGTGTACTCGCCGAGCAGCTCTTCCAGCAGCTCAAGCGTTTCCACATCCAGGTCGTTGGTGGGTTCGTCCATCACCAGCAGGTTGGACGGCTGCGCGAACAGCTTGGCCAGCAGCAGGCGGTTGCGCTCGCCACCGGACAGCCGGGTGATCGGCGCGCGCGCGCGCTCGGGCGTGAACATGAAGTCCTGCAGATAGGCATGCACGTGCTTGCGCTTGCCGTTGAACTCGAGGAAATCACGGCCTTCGGCCACGTTCTCGATGGCGCTCCAGTCTTCGCGCAACACGGCACGATACTGGTCGAAATAGGCCACCTGCAGGTTGGTGCCGGCGTTGACCTCGCCCTTCTGCGGCTGCAGTTCACCCAGCAGCAGCTTCAACAGGGTGGTCTTGCCGCTGCCGTTGGGGCCGATCAGGCCGATCCGGTCGCCGCGCAGGATGGTGGTGGTGAAGTCGCGGACCATGGTGCGGTCGCCGAACGCGAACGAAATGTCCTTCACGTCGATGACCTTCTTGCCGGAGCTCACGCCCTGTGCCGCTTCCATCCGGACGTTGCCGCTCAGCTCGCGTCGCTGCGACCGTTCGGTGCGCATCGCTTTCAGCCGGCGCACGCGACCTTCATCGCGGGTGCGGCGCGCCTTGATGCCCTGCCGGATCCACACTTCTTCCTGTGCCAGCAGCTTGTCGAAGCGCGCGTTCTCCTGCGCCTGCGCGTTGAGGCGCTCTTCGCGGCGGCGCTCGTAATTGGCCCAGTCGCCGGGCCAGCTGGTGACCTGGCCGCGATCGATCTCGACAATGCGGGTGGCCAGCGCACGCAGGAAGCGGCGGTCATGGGTGACGAACACCACGCTGCCGCTCCAGCCTTTCAGGAATGCTTCCAGCCAGTCGATGGCTTCGATGTCCAGGTGGTTGGTCGGCTCGTCCAGCAGCAGCAGGTCCGGGCTGGAGACCAACGCGCGACCCAACAGGACGCGGCGCTTCATGCCACCGGACAGGCGCGCGAACTCCGCATCGCCATCCAGGTCGAGCTTGGTCAGTGTCTCGGCCACGCGCTGGTCCAGACCCCAGCCATTGGCCGCGTCGATCTTGGCCTGCACCCGGCCGAGCGCATCGCCGTCGAACTCGTCGGCATGGCTGAGGTGGTGGAACTCGGCCAGCCACTGGCCCAGCTCACCCAGGCCATCGGCCACCACGTCGAACACCGAGCCGGCCGCGCCGTGCGGCACTTCCTGTTCCAGGCGGGTCACACGGACGCCCTGCTGGACGCGTACTTCGCCATCATCGGGCTTGTGGTCGCCGGACAGGAGCTTGAGCAGGGTGGATTTGCCGGCGCCGTTGCGGCCGATCAGGGCGATGCGTTCACCCGGCTCGATCGACAGTTCGGCTTTTTCCAGCAACAACGGGCCGCCGACGCTGAAGTCGACGTTCTGCAGAGTAATCAGAGGCATCCGGATATTGTACGGGTTGGGGGCGCCGGCCGGGCTGCTCCCGGAGATCGATCAGCCCACCTCCCCCAGCAACGCCTGCAGACCCGGCAACCATTGCTTGCCGGGGTGGCGCACCAGCCACAGCGTGCGCTGCAGCGCGGGTAGCGGGGTATCCAGCACACGCAGGCGACCCAGTGCCAGCGGCTCCTCCAATGCGTGACGTGACAGGCAGGCCACGCCGAGGCCGGCAATCGCGGCTTGCTTGATCGCCTCGGTATTGCCCAGCTGCAGGGTCTGCGCGAAGCCGCGCAGATGCGGCAGAAGCGCCTGCTCCACGGCCTCGCGGGTGCCGGACCCGGGTTCGCGCAGCAGCCAGCGCGCCGCGCGCAGATCCTCCAGCGACCAGCGCGCCGCCGCGTCGGCGGCGGCAACGATCACCAGCGGATCCTGCTGCCACGCGGTCACCTGCAAACCCCGCTCGTGGCATGGCCCCTCGATCAGGCCGGCATCCACATCCAGCCGCTGGACGGCGGCGACCACGCCGGCGCTGTTGTCGATGCGCAGATCGACTTCCGCCTGTGGCGCCTGCCGCAACAGGTCGGCGATGCGCGCCGGCAGCAGGTAGTTGCCGATGGTGGTGCTGGCCGCCAGCACCAGCCGCAACGGTGCCCCCTGCGCGGGGTCCCCGCCTGCAGCGAGCTGGCGCTCGAGATCAACGGCATTGACCAGCAGCGCGCGGGCCGGTTCCAGCAGCGCGCGGCCATGGCCGTTCAGCACCAGGCGGCGACCGACACGGTCGAACAGGGGCGTGCCGAAGTGCGCCTCCAGCTCCTGCAGGGCCGCACTGCTGGCCGACTGCGAGAGCGCGATGGCCTGGCCGGCCGCGGAGGTACTTCCGTGGTCGGCAATGGCGACGAAGACCTGGAGCTGGCGCAGAGTCAGGCGCATGGCCTTTACCTATAAAGCAGGTAGATTGTACTTATATTATTCGTTTTACAGGTCATCAGTGTAGGCGCACGCTTTTCATCGTTCCCCACACCGGTCCCGCGATGAGCACCTCCGCCCCCTCCACCTGGTCCCTGCCCGTTCTGCGGCAGCGCTGGCAGCCGCGCCTGCCCGGGCTGCTGCTGGCGGGCCTGCTCGCTGCGGCATCGCTTCATCTGGCGGACCTGCCATGGCTGCAGGCGCATGGCCTGAGCGCGCTGACCGTGGCGATCGTCGCCGGTATCGCGGTCGGCAATACCCTCTACCCGCGGCTGGCGCCGCGCAGCGCGGCAGGCATCGGCTTCGCCAAGCACTGGCTGCTGCGTGCCGGCATTGTGCTGTATGGCCTGCGCCTGACGTTCCAGGACATCGGCCATGTCGGCATCGCCGGCGTGCTGATGGACGTGCTGGTGGTCGCCAGCACATTTGGCCTGGCCTGTTGGCTGGGCACGCGCGTGTTCAGGATGGAGCGTGAGGCGGCGATGCTGATCGGCGCCGGCAGTGCCATCTGCGGCGCGGCGGCAGTGATGGCGGCCGAGCCGGTGGTGCGTGGTCGTGCAGCACAGGTAACGGTGGCGGTATCGACCGTGGTGGTGTTCGGTACGCTTGCCATGTTCCTGTATCCGGCGCTGTATGCGTCGCTGCAGTCGCACGGCTGGCTGGCGATGGACGCGCGGCAGTACGGCCTGTTCACCGGGGCCACCGTGCACGAAGTGGCGCAGGTGGTGGCTGCCGGCCGTGCCGTGGGTGAGGCGGCTGCCGATACCGCCGTCATCACCAAGATGGTCCGGGTGATGCTGCTTGCGCCCTTCCTGGTCGTGCTGTCGCTCTGGCTGTCACGCGGCAGCAGGGCAACGCCTGAGGGCAGCAAGGCCCGCATCGTTGTGCCGTGGTTCGCGTTCGGTTTCGTCGCCGTGGCCGGCATGAACTCGCTGCAGCTGCTGCCCGCCGGACTTCACGCAGCGCTGGTGCAGCTGGACACGGTGCTGCTGGCGATGGCGATGGCGGCGCTGGGCGTGACCACCCATGTCTCCGCGCTGCGCCAGGCGGGCCTGAAGCCGCTGCTGCTGGCGCTGCTCCTGTTCGCCTGGCTGCTGTTCGGTGGCCTGGCGATCCAGCAGGGCGTGCTGGCGATGCTGCACTGAGCGCAGGTCTGCCGATACGGCCGCTGCCCCGGGAGACGGGGACGGCCGCGCGCGCAGGTACAATGCGCCATGACTGATTTCTCGACCCTGCCGCTGAGCCCGGCCCTGCAGCCCGGCCTGGATGCCCTCGGCTACACCACCCTGACCCCTGTGCAGGCCCAGAGCCTGCCCGCCATCCTCGATGGCCGCGACGTGATCGCGCAGGCTCCGACCGGCAGCGGCAAGACCGCTGCGTTCGGCCTGGGGCTGCTGCAGGCGATCGATCCGAGCCTGATCCGCGTACAGGCGCTGGTGCTGTGCCCGACCCGCGAACTGGCCGACCAGGTCGGCAAGCAGATCCGCAAGCTGGCCACCGGCATCCCCAACCTGAAGCTGCTGCTGCTGGTCGGCGGCGTACCGCTGGGACCGCAGCTCGCCTCGCTGGAAGGCCACGACCCGCACGTGGTGGTCGGCACCCCTGGCCGCGTGCAGGAGCTGGCACGCAAGCGCGCGCTGAATCTTGGCGCGGTGCGCACGCTGGTGCTGGACGAAGCCGATCGCATGCTCGACATGGGCTTTGAAGAGCCCATCCGCGAAATCGCCGGACGCACCCACAAGGACCGGCAGAGCCTGCTGTTCTCGGCCACCTTCCCCGACAGCATCCGTGCCATTGCCCGTGACCTGCTGCGCAATGCCGTTGAAGTCACGGTGGAAGGCGCTGACCAGGCGCCGGCCATCCGCCACCTGTTCTGCGAGGTCGAGCCGGCCCATCGGCAGAAGGCGCTGGCCGGCCTGCTGCTCAAGTACACGCCCGAATCGGCGGTGGTGTTCTGCAATACCCGCAAGGACGTGGACGAGGTCGCCCATTCGCTGCAGCAGTTCGGCTTCTCGGCGCTGGCCCTGCACGGTGACATGGAGCAGCGCGACCGTGAGGAAGTGCTGCTGCTCCTGGCCAACCGCAGCTGCAACGTGCTGGTCGCCAGCGACGTCGCCGCGCGCGGTCTGGACGTGGAAGAGCTGGCGGCGGTGATCAACTACGAGCTGCCGACCGATGTCGAAAGCTACCAGCACCGCGTTGGACGTACCGGCCGTGCCGGCGCCAGCGGCCTGGCCATCAGCCTGGTGGCGGGCCGCGAAAAGACCCGCGCCGAAGCGATCGAAGCACAGATGGGGCGCTCGCTGGACTGGCAGAAAACGCCGCTGGCGACGTCACGCCCCGCCGAGTTGCCGCAGGCAGCGATGCGCACCCTGCGCATCGACGGTGGCAAGACAGACAAGCTGCGCCCGGGCGACATCCTCGGCGCCTTGACCGGCGACGCCGGCCTGTCGGGCAAGTTCATCGGCAAGATCGCGATCTTCCCGACCCGCTCCTACGTGGCGATCGCGCGCGAGCAGGCCAGCAAGGCCGTGGCGAAGCTGGAGGCCGGCAAGATCAAGGGCCGCCGCTTCCGCGTACGGATGATGTAAGGCCCAGCGACAGGTAGCGCCGGGCCATGCCCGGCGACAGTCTCAGAACAGGTAGCGCCGAGCCATGCCCGGCGGCAGTCTCAGAACACCAGCTCGGTGTGCAGCGGCAGGTCCGCCTGCCAGCGGGCGCGGCCACCCAGGCCATCCAGCTCGACCAGGACGCCAGCACCGACCACGTCCACGCCCAGCCGGCGCACCAGCGACAATGCGGCCACCAGCGTGCCGCCGGTCGCCAGCACGTCATCGATGATCGCCACGCGCGCGCCGGCCGCCAGCGCATCGGCATGCACTTCGATGCAGTCGCTGCGGTACTCCAGTGTGTATTCCTCGCGCAGCACCTGGCCGGGCAGCTTGCCCGGCTTGCGCACCGGCACGAAGCCGACGCCCAGTTCCAGTGCCATCGCGGCGCCCAGGATGAAACCACGCGATTCGATACCCACCACCGCGTCCAGCTTCTGGTCGCGCCAGCGGTCGGCCATCGCACGGATGGCATCACGGAAGTCTTCGCCGTGCGCGAGCAGCGGCATGATGTCCTTGAACAGGATGCCGGGCTTGGGGAAGTCGGCGATGTCGCGCAGGCGCGAGGCCCACTGCGGAGCGACGATAGCGTCGGTCATGTCACGTCGGATGTCTGATGGCGGCATAGGGTACCCGTTCCCGGCGCGGCCTGCCTGGCTGGGCTGCGCCCGGCGCCTGCAGAGGCGTCAAGCCAAGGCAAAGGCAGAAGCTGGTTTCCTGCGGGATGCGAGGTGGGTCGTGGAGTCAGATCCGTTCTCCGCAGGAAAACGGATCTGACCCCATTCTCGTGTGTCGATATCTGACAGATGTGTCGACCAAGGTCGACACCTACCAACGGTCCCCGCACTCCGACACCGCCCCACCCAACCACGGAATCCAGCTTCGCGCTGGCTTTTGACCTGGCCTCGGCGGGTGCAGGGCGCAGCCCTGCCGAACCCCACGCTCAGGAACTGCAGGACAGCATCGAGCAGCCGGCGCGGTTGTCGGCCCAGGCCGGGCGCTTACCGGCGTAATGCTCACGTCCGGCGCGTTGGGTGTACGGATCGCGCAGCACATCCTGCAAGGCGTGTACGCCGCCCATGTCCCCTTGTTCCGCACGGTCGATCGCTTCCTGCGCCAACCAGTTGCGCAGCACGTACAGCGGATTGGCCGCGCCCATCTTCGCCAGGCGCTCGGCGGCCGGAAGAGGATCCGCCCGCAATCGCGCGGCGTAGTCCTGCAGCCACTGCCGGAGCGGCAGCTGCACGGCCTCCTGCCGCTCCCGGTCGTAATAGACCTCAGCCAGTGCCACCGCATCGGGCGATGCCGGGTCGATCCGCATCAACGCGCGCCAGGACAGGGTCATGTCCATGCCGCCGTCCTGCAGCAGCTGCTGCCAGCGCTGGTAGAGCTGCAGATCGGCATCATCGGCAGCTGCCAGGCCAAGCTTGGCCGCCGCATCGCGACGCGTGCAGGCGGCAAAGGTGGCCTGATAGGCAGCAAGGCCCGCCTGCAACGGCGCGACGTCGGCAAACAAGGGCGACAGCGCCTGCGCAAGCCGCCCCAGATTCCAGTACGCCACCTGCGGCTGCGTTCCGAAGCGGTAGCGACGGCCCTGTGCGTCAGTGGTGTTCGGGGTCCAGTCCGGATCGAAGTCCTCGACCCAGCCATAGGGGCCATAGTCGAGAGTGAGGCCAAGCACGGAGAGGTTGTCGGTGTTCATTACCCCATGCACGAAACCGACACGCATCCAGTGCGCGATCATCTCGGCGGTGCGCACCGCGATCTGCGCGAACCAGTCACCGTACAGCGCCTCACCCTGCCCTGCCAGTTCGGGGAAATCACGGGCGATGCAGGCGTCCACCAGTTGCTGCAGCAGTGACGTCTCACCGCGCGAGGCCGGCAGTTCGAACGAACCGAAACGCAGGAACGAGGGCGACACACGGCATACGATCGCGCCGGGCTCGGCTCGCGGACGGCCGTCATAGAACATGTCGCGCACCACGTGCTCGCCGGTACCGACCAGCGACAGCGCGCGCGTGGTCGGTACACCGAGGTGGTGCATGGCCTCACTGCACAGGAATTCACGGATCGACGAGCGCAGCACCGCGCGACCGTCGGCGCCACGGGAGTACGGGGTCGGGCCTGCACCCTTCAGCTGCAGTTCCCAGTGCCGGCCATCCGGCGCAACCAGCTCGCCCAGCGAGATCGCCCGCCCATCGCCAAGCTGGCCCGCCCAGTGACCGAACTGGTGCCCGCCGTAATTGGCGGCCCACGGCTGCATGCCCGGATACAACGCGTTGCCAGCGAATACCTGGGCAAACGTGCCGCTCGACACTTCAGCCACATCGATGCCGAGCAGAGCGGCGACCTCCGGCGACCAGGCCAGCAGGGTCGGCGCGGCGACAGGCGTCGGCATCACCGACGACCAGGCCGCCTCTCGGACTTCACGCCGGCGGGGCCCGGCTTCCGGGTCGCCCGGCAGGACGGTCAGCAGACGGTTGTCGAATCGCGGGAAGGGGCTGTCCATGGCCCTGACATGGGGATGGACGCCGCCGACCTCAATCGCCGCGCAGCGCCTGCAGCGATCCGCCGTGCGCTTCAGCGCGCTGGTAGGCCGGGCGTTCACCGATGCGCTGGAGAAACGCGCGCAGCGCCGGCTTGTCGTCCAGTCCGCCTCCGCGCGCCGCTGCGGCCTGGATCGGGAAGCTCATCTGGATATCGGCCGCGGTGAAACGCTCACCCGCGAACCACGGGCTCTCGGCCAGGCGGCGCTCCATCCAGTCCAGGTGCAGGCGGCGCTGCGGGCCGACGAAGCTCTGCTCGGCCTTGTCGGCAATGCTGCGGGCAATCGGGCGCACGAAGAACGGCACCGGCGCGTTGCGGATGCGGCTCATCACCAGCGTCAGCAGCAGCGGCGGCATCGCCGAGCCTTCGGCGTAGTGCAGCCAGTAGCGATAGGCCATGCGCTCGGCACCTTCGGCCGGTATCGGCGACGGCGACACCTGCCGCTGCGTGTCGTAGCGGTCAGCCAGGTAATCAAGAATGGCGCCGGATTCGGCCAGCACCTGCTCGCCGTCCTGCAGCACCGGTGATTTCCCCAGCGGATGTACCTGGCGCAGTGCCGGCGGTGCCAGCAGCGTTCTGGGGTCGCGCGGGTAACGGCGCAGTTCGTAGTCCAGCCCCAGCTCCTCCAGCATCCACAGCACGCGCAGCGAACGGGAATTCTCGAGGTGATGGACGATGCGCATGAAAGGACTCCAGAGGGGTGCAAGCATCGTAACGCGCCTGCACGCATGCGCCTGTGGATTCGATCCGTGCCTGCTCCCGCCGAGGCAAAAAAAAAACGCCGGAAGCTTGCGCTTCCGGCGTTCTGGCTACCCGAGGGCAGCAGACGGATTAGACCGCCTGCACCTGGTCAGCCTGCATACCCTTCTGGCCCTGGACGGCGATGAAGGTGACCTTCTGGCCTTCCTGCAGGGTCTTGAAGCCGGTGCCCTGGATGGCGCGGAAGTGCACGAACAGGTCCGGGCCGCTTTCCGGGGTGATGAAGCCGAAGCCCTTGGCGTCGTTGAACCACTTGACGGTGCCGGTCTGACGTTCAGACATATTTACTAACTCCTGAAACACATGTTGAAAAAAATCGCAGCCACCGGGTATCGGGGCCGAGACTGAGTTGCAGGCGTTGGTAAAGCGGATCGATGAGTGGATCGTGAGATCAACTGCACCAGGCCACGATTCACGGTGACCCTAGCAAACACAGTGGGTCGCACGATACGCGTGTTTTCCCCAAAAAGCGATAGCCCCGGCATTCATCGCCACCCCGCCCCCGCTAGGCGTGGCAAGGGCTGGCAGTCGGTCGGGCCCGGATCCGGGGACCCATTCAGGTTTTTCCTACCCTACACTGGGTAAATGACTGAAGCTGAAACCCCGGCTGAACTGCCCCGTCCCCGCATCTGGGTGGACGCAGACGCCTGCCCCGTTGTCATCCGCGACATCCTGTTCCGGGCCGCCGAGCGGGTCGGCCTGGAGTTGACCCTGGTCGCCAACCAGTGGATCCGCACCCCGCCCTCGCGCTGGATCCGCTCCCTCCAGGTGCCGCAGGGCCTGGACGTGGCTGACAGCGCCATCGTCGAACGGGTCGCCGCCGGCGATCTGGTTGTCACCCAGGACATTCCATTGGCCGCGCTGGTGCTCGAACGAGGCGCGCTGGCCCTGCATCCGCGCGGGGAGCTGTTCACCGCCGACACCATCGCCCAGCGCCTGTCGGTACGCAATTTCATGGAAGAGCTGCGCGGCGCCGGCGTCCAGACCTGGGGCCCGCCTCCCCTGCATGCGCGCGACCGCCAGGCGTTCGGCAGCGCGCTGGACCGCTGGCTGGCCCGCATCCGCGTGGCGCGATGAGGCGGAGCCCGGCTCACTCCACCGCCGGGCCCAGCTGACGCTGGCTGCTGAACACCCGCCGTTCCCCATTCAGGGGATCGTCGAAGGACAACGCCCGCGCCAGCAGTTGCAGCGGCGCCTGCGCCCCGCTCGCGGCCGGACGCAGCTGCGGATACAGGTCGTCTCCGATGATGGGCGCGCCCAGCGCCGCCATGTGCACGCGCAGCTGGTGCTTGCGACCGGTTCTCGGCTGCAGGCGGTAGCGCCAGACCGGACCTGTCGCGTCGATCACCTCGATGCGGGTACTCGCACTCGGCTCGCCCTCCATTTCGCCCATGCGGAAGAACGGCTGTGACGGGCCGATGCGGCTGTGGCGCTCGAACGGGAAGTCCAGCGCCGGCAGCGCCGGGGCCAGCGCTTCGTAGGTCTTGTCGATACGGCGCTCGCGGAACAGGCGCTGGTAGGCATCGCGCGACTCCGGCCGCTGCGAGAACAGGACCAGACCGGCGGTGAGCCGGTCCAGGCGGTGCAGCGGTGCCAGCTGCGCGTTGCCGGTCCGCGCCACCAGCCGCGCCAGCAGGGTTTCGCGGACATGGGCACCCGCCGGGGTCACCGGCAGGAAGTGCGGCTTGTCGACCACCAGCAGATGCTCGTCCTGGTAGAGGATCGTCTCGTTGAACGGAATGCGCGGCTCGTGGCTGACCTCGCGGAAATACAGGATGTCCAGCCCCACCTGCCACGGCTGGTCCGCCGCCAGCGCCCTGCCCTGCGCATCCTGTACCCGTCCGCGCGCGAACCGGTCCTGCCACTGGCTGCGGTCGATGCGCGGAAAGCGTGCGCACAGGCCGTCCAGCAGGGTCGGCCAATGGCCGGGCGGCAGCTGCAGCCGGCTGGGCAGGGTCATCGCGTCCGCTCCGGCGGCAACAGGAACCGCAAGCGTGCCACCGTTGACGCGCGGCAGACACCCCGGCCACGGACACCCCTGCAGCAAACCTCTATCATTGTCCTCTTTAGTCGACGGATCCCCCATGGCCCTCACCGCCACCATCCGCAAGGCCGAGTTGCAGATCAGCGACATGGATCGCGGCTACTACGCGACCCACAACCTGACCCTGGCCCAGCATCCGTCGGAAACCGACGAGCGCCTGATGGTGCGCCTGCTCGCCTTCGCCCTCAACGCCGACGACCGCCTGGAATTCGGCCGCGGCCTGAGCACGGATGACGAGCCGGACCTGTGGCAGCACGACTACACCGGCGACATCCTGCAGTGGATCGACCTCGGCCACCCCGATGAATCCCGCATCCGCAAGGCCAGCAACCGCAGCCGGCAGGTGCAGGTGGTCAACTACGGCGGCAATGCGTCCGACATCTGGTGGGGCAAGCAGGGCAAGGGCCTGGCGCGCTTCGACAACCTGTCGGTGATCGACCTCGATGGCACCTTCGTCGAGCAGTGGGGCCAGCAGATCCAGCGTGCCATGCGCTTCAGCGTGCTGATCCAGGACGGCGAGGTGCAGATCCTCAACGACCAGATCCAGCTCGACATCATCCCCACCTGGCGCAAGCGCGCCAAGGCATGAGTACGACGCGCTGCGACGTCGTGGTGATCGGTGCCGGTGCCGCCGGCCTGATGACCGCGATCACCGCCGGCCGGCGCGGCCGCCAGGTGCAGGTGATCGATCACGCCAACAAGATCGGCAAGAAGATCCTGATGTCCGGCGGTGGCCGCTGCAACTTCACCAACACCGGCACCACCCCGGCCAACTTCCTGTCGGCCAATCCGCACTTCTGCAAGTCGGCGCTGGCCCGCTATACGCCTTGGCACTTCATCGAGATGGTCGAGCGCCATGCCATCGCCTATCACGAGAAGGAGCTGGGGCAGCTGTTCTGCGACGTTTCGTCCAAGCAGATCGTGAAGATGCTGGTGGACGAGTGCCAGGCAGCGGGTGCGCACATCCGTACCCACTGCAGCGTCGAGCGCATCGAGCACGGGGCGGATGGCTTCCGTGTGCACACCACGCAGGGGATGTTCCACTGCGCCTCGCTGGTGGTCGCCACCGGTGGCCTGTCCATCCCCAGCCTGGGCGCAACCGGCTTCGGCTACGAGATTGCACGCCAGTTCGGGCATGCCGTGCTGCCGACCCGCGCCGGACTCGTGCCGCTGACCCTCAGTGGCAGGCACCAGGAGCGCCTGGCCGACCTGAGCGGTGTCGCCCTGCCGATCGAGGCGCGCTGCAACGGCATGCAGTTCCAGAATTCCATGTTGCTCACCCATCGTGGCGTCAGCGGCCCGGCGATCCTGCAGATCTCTTCCTTCTGGCAACCCGGCGACGCACTGGAACTGGATCTGCTGCCCGGCCAGGATGCCGGCCAGTGGCTGCGACGGATGAAACAGGAGCGGCCAGCCGCCGAACTGCGCACGGTGCTGGCCGAGGTCCTGCCCAAGCGCCTGGCCCAGCGCCTGTGCGAACACTGGCTGCCGGACCGCCCGGTACGGCAGCTGGATGAGCCCCAGCTGCGCCAGGCTGCGCAGTTGCTGGGTGCGTTCCCGCTGGTGGCCAGTGGCACCGAAGGCTACCGCACCGCCGAGGTCACGCTGGGCGGCGTGGACACCGCCGACGTTTCGTCCTCCACGATGGAATCCAAGCGCGTGCCGGGCCTGCATTTCGTCGGCGAAGTGCTGGACGTCACCGGCTGGCTTGGCGGCTACAACTTCCAGTGGGCCTGGGCCAGCGGCCACGCCGCCGGCAGCGTGGTGTGAACCGCATCGCCGTTCGGGGTGCGGGATGCCTGCACGCATGGACGGCTCGCCGTGCATCGTGTATCAAGATCCGCAGATTGGGGAGCAGTGCATGCAGAACGCGAACGACATCACCATCCGCCTGCTGATCGTCGACGACAGCGGCGAGAATGCGGAAGCCATCGTCAGCACGCTGCGCAACAGCGGCATCGCCGTGCGCCCCTGGCGCCCGCAGGATTCGGCCGAGCTGTCGCAGGTGCTGGCCAACCAGGCCATCGATCTGGTGCTGGCCTCGCCCTCGCAGGGCATCCCGCTGCCGCTGGTGGCCCAGCACATCGCCGCCAGTGGCAAGGACATTCCGCTGGTGCTGCTGGCCGAGCGCATCGACGAGGATGAGCTGGTCCAGGCCAGCAGCCATGGCATCCGCGCCCTTGCCCTCCGTCAACGGCCGGAGCATCTGCTGGCGGTGGTCCGCGACCAGTGGGTCGACCTGCAGGCGCGCCGCGGGCTGCGCCGCATCGAGGCACAGATGCGCGAGACCGAGCGCCGTTGCGACGCGCTGATTGCCTCCTCCCGCGAACCCATCGCCTATGTGCACGAAGGCATGCACATCCGCGCCAACGATGCCTATCTGGACATGTTCGGCTACGAGCATTTCGACGACATCGAGGGCATCTCGCTGCTGGACATGGTGGCCGCCCAGCATGTTGATGACTTCAAGCAGCTGCTGAAGAGCCTCAGCCGCGGCGAAGCGCCACCACCGCAGTACCAGCTCGATGCACGCCACCAGGATGGCAGTGCGTTTCCGGCAACGATGGAATTCACCGCAGCCACCTATGAGGGCGAATCCTGCCTGCAGGTCGTGTTCCGCCGCCGGATCGAGTTCGACCCGGAACTGGCCCGAGAGGTCGAGGATCTTCGCCAGCGCGACCAGGTGACCGGCCTGCTGAACCGGCCGACCTTCATGCTGCAGGTCGAAAGTGCGGTCGCCCAGGCTGGCCGCAGCGAGGGCCAGTTCGGCCTGCTGCTGGTCGAGCCCGACCACTATGCGCGGCTGATGCCGGACATCGGGCTGGCCTCGGCCGATACCCTCATCGGCGCGCTGGCCTCCCTGCTGGCCGATGTCGTGGGGGAGGACGCGCAGCTGGCGCGCTTCGGCGAACACAGCTTCGCCGTGCTGCAGGCCGGCCCCTATGCGCAGACCGTGGCACTGGCCGAACGCATCCGTGAGGCATATGCCGCCCATGTGTTCAGCATCGGCGCGCGTTCGGCCACGGTCACCGTGAGCATCGGCGGTGTCCAGGTCGGCGAGAAGATCGCCAGTATCGGCCAGGTCCTGGCGCGTGCCAGCGAGTGCACGCAGGCGGCCGCCGAGCTCGGCAATACCTGTCGCATCTTCGATCCGGCCGCGGTCGATCGGGTCGAGGAAGAACGTGTGCAGCGCTGGGTCGGTCGCATCCGCGAAGCCCTGGACGGCGACGGCTTCCAGCTGCATTACCAGCCGGTACTGAACCTGCAGGGCGAGCCGCTGGAGCTGTACGAAGCCTATCTGCGACTGGAGCACAACGGTGAACTGCTCAGTCCCACCGCTTTCCTTGGCATCGCCGAGGAACACGGGCTGCTGGCCGAGATCAACCGCTGGGTGGTGTCCAAGGCCATCACGGTGCTGGGGCGGCGCGCGCGCGAAGGCAGCGCAACCCAGATGCTGGTGAAGGTCACCCCCGAATCGTTCGACGACCCGCAGATGATTGCCACCCTGCGTGGTGAACTGAAAGCGCACGGGGTTCCGGGCGAGCGCCTGTGGCTGCATGCGCCGGAAGCGAAGGTGTTCACCCACCTGCGCAGCGCCCAGCAGTTCCTGGCCGCCGTGGCCCCGCTGGGCTGCCGCATCGGCCTGGAACAGTTCGGGTCCGGCCTGGATTCGTTCCAGCTGCTGGCCCACTTCCAGCCGCAGTTCCTCAAGCTGGACCGTGGATTCACCAGCGACCTGGCGGCGACCCGCGAGAACATCGACCGCATCAGCCAGATCACGGCGCGCGCGCAGGAGGCCGGTATCCGCACCATCGCCGAGTTCGTCAGCGATGCCAACTCCATGACGCTGCTGTTCAGTGCAGGCGTGGACTACGTGCAGGGCGACTTCGTCGGTC
>NZ_JAODZG010000027.1:0-44805 GCF_029835135.1 Stenotrophomonas sp. GD04145
CACGGAAAGAGAAAAGAAGATCAAAGGCAAAAGCGGCATTGCGGGTGACTGCCGGGGTCAGATCCGGATCTGACCCCGGCCCCACCTCGACCTGACAGATCCCATCCAACCGTCACCGGGAAACTGTCGAAGGCGGGGAGGTGTCGGATGGCGGGGTGTCCGCGGCATGGATGCCGCGGCCAAGCCCCCAGGGATGGGTTTACGGCGTCCCCGCCATCCGACGCCTCCCCGCCTCCCCACGGAACATCCCAGAGCCGCTTTGGCTTTAGCTTTGGCTTTGGCCTCTGCGGGTGCAGGGTGCCGCCCTGCCGGGCACCTTCCACTGCGCTCGCCGGGCACGGCCCGGCGCTACCCGTAATGGAAAGGCCGCCTCGCGGCGGCCTTTTCATTACTTCAGCTTGATCTCGCGCAGGCGTTCCTCGAGGAAGCCGTGGGCGGTGATCGGCTCCGGATACCGGCTCGGGTTCTCCGGGGTGATGCAGGACGGCAGCACGTCGATCAGGAAGTCCGGGTTCGGGTGCAGGAAGAACGGCACCGAGTAGCGCGGCTGGCGGGCCAGCTCGCCCGGGGGATTGACCACGCGATGGATGGTCGAGGGATACACGTGATTGGTCAGGCGCTGCAGCATGTCGCCGATGTTGACCACGATGGTGTCCGCATCCGACGTGAACGGCACCCACTTGCCATCGTGCGACTGCACCTCCAGGCCCGCCGCGCTGGCACCGACCAGCAGGGTGATGAAGTTGATGTCGCCATGCGCACCGGCACGCACGTTGGGAATGTCGTCGGTGGTGATCGGCGGGTAATGGATCGGGCGCAGGATCGAGTTGCCGAAATTGGTCTTGTCGGCGAAGAAATCCTCCGGCAGGCCGATGTGCAGCGCCAGCGCCGACAGCACGCGCGACCCGAGGTTGTCCAGCGCCTGGTACAGGCCATAGCCCCGCTCACGGAAGCCCTCGACCTCGGTCGGCCACAGGTTCGGCGGCATCACGTCGCGGTACCTGGAGTCGTCGCCGATCTCCCGGCCGATGTGCCAGAACTCCTTCAGATCGAAGTGCTTGGACCCCTTCGCGGTTTCCACGCCGAACGGGGTATAGCCACGTGCACCGCCGCCGCCGGCCACGTGGTACTTCCGCTTGACCTCCTCCGGCAGGGCGAAGAAGGCCTTGAAGACATCGTAGGCCGCGTCGATGTCGGCCTGCGGAATGCCGTGGTTGCGGATGCCCGCGAATCCCCATTGGCGATAGGCCGCCCCCAGCTCGGCCACGAAGGCCTCGCGGTCGCTGTCAAAACGGGTGATGTCGAGGGTCGGGATCTGGCTCACAGCGGTTCCTGGCTTGTCATTGGGTCTGGAGGGCCGCCGCATTCAGGGCCCACCTGAACATTGTGACAGATCGCCCGCAGGTCGACACCGATACGTTGAAACAAACCGATACAATGCGCGACCCGCGCGCGGATCCGCCGGCCGCGGCGGCGCCGCCCCCTTGTCCCGCTCCTGCTGAACACGTACCGACGATGCCCTCCGCTCCACCCGCCGCCGATCCAGCTTCCCGACCCGGTTGTACCCAGCACTGGCGCCGGCTGGCCTGGTGGTCCTTGTTCGTGGCGGCGAACGCCGTACTGGCAGCCGTCATCACCCTGGGCAACGTGCCGCTGCGGGACAACCCCGGCGGCCCCGTCGGCCTGGCGTATCTGGCCGTTGCCCTGCCCGGCCACCTGCTGGCGTTCGGCGCGCTGGCCGGCCTGCTGCCGCTGCTGCTCGGACTGTGGGCCCGCAGCGCGCGTCCTCTGAGCATCGGCGCGGTGGTGCTGCAGGGCCTGTGGCTGTGCCTGCTGCTGGTCGATGCCAAGGTGTTCGCGCTGTACCGCTTCCACCTCAATGCCATGGTGGCGAACATGGTGTTCGGCGGCGCGCTGCACGATCAGGTCGCACTGTCGTGGAAGACCTGGCTGCAGGCGATCGCCCTGGTATCGGCCATCTTCGCCGCCGAAGCCCTGCTGGCGTGGGCCTGCTGGAAGCTGCTGCCCGCCCTGCCCCGACGGCGCCACGTCCTGCAGGCATGGACACTGGTCATCCTGCTGATGGCAGGTGGCCAGGTGGCGACCGCCTATTACGATGCACGCGGCGAGCGTGACGTGATCAGCCAGTGGAACTACCTGCCCTGGGCGCAGCCGATCACCGCCAAGAGCTTCATGCGTCGCCTGGGCGTGGTCAGCCAGCAGCAGGCGGGCCTGCCCGACCCCCGCCATGCCCAGCTGCACTACCCGCTGCATCCGCTGCGCTGCCAGAGCCACCGGCGGCCGAACGTGCTGATGGTGGTACTCGAATCACTCCGCCACGACGTGCTGACGCCACAGATCATGCCGAACACCACGGCATTGGCGCAGTCCTCCCGCGTCTACGAGCATCACTTCAGCACCGGCAACGCCACCCGCTACGGCCTGTTCGGCCTGCTCTACGGCCTTCCCGGTGGCTACTGGGCAAGCATGCTTGACGAGCAGCGTGGCTCGCAGCTGTTCCAGGTCCTGGGACAGCAGGGCTATGACCTGCACCTGTACGGCAGCGCGCCGATGTACAGCCCTGAATTCGACCGCACCGTGTTCGCCGATGTCCGTGACCAGCTGCACCAGGGGCCGTCGGCACTGAAGCCCGATGGCCGCGACCGTGCCATCGTCGCGTCGCTGCAGCAGGACATCCGTAACAGCCAGGCCGCGCAGCGCCCGTGGTTCGGTTTCGTGTTCCTCGACTCCACCCACGCGCCCTACCACCTGCCGGCCGACTATCCGCCCCTGGCCACGCCGATGGCCGCGGACATCGACTTCCTCAAGTTCGGGCCGGACCACGATCCGACGCCGGAACTGAACCGCTATCACACCTCCGTCCACTACGCCGACAGCCTGGTCGGATCGCTGCTCGATACCCTGCGTGCGCAGGGCCTGGAGCAGGACACCATCGTGCTGGTCACTGGCGATCACGCAGAGGAGTTCAACGACCTCGCGCTGAACTACTGGGGCCACAACGGCAACTTCTCCGACTACCAGTTGCAGGTGCCGTTCGTGCTGCACTGGCCGGGCGAGGCCAGCGGCCGTGATGCGCGCACCAGCTCGCATGAGGACTGGGTGCCCACGCTGATGCGGCACGCCCTGGGCTGCGAGAACCCGCTGGCCGACTACAGCACCGGCCAGGATCTGCTGGCGGCCCCGGAAGGGCTCCGTGCCCTGGTGGTGGAGAGCTGGTCGCAGCGCGCCGTCCGCCACGGCGATGCCCTCTACGTGTTCGACAAGTTCGGCAATGCCACCGCGCTGGATCGGCACTATCGCCCACTGCCACAACAGGCGCCGGACGCAGCCGCGATCCGTTCCGCCTGGGAAGCGCTGACGCGCTTCCGCAATCGTTGATATCAAGGATCGAGTCCGCATGAAACGTTCGCTGCGCATCCTGCACACCGAAGCCGCCAAGGGAATGGGCGGGCAGGAGATCTACATCTTCCGCCACATGCAGGCCATGCGCGCGCGCGGCCACGACGTCTCGCTGCTGTGCCAGCCCGAGGCACGGCTGGCGCAGCTGGCGCGCGATGACGGCTTCACCGTGCATACGCTGCGCATGGGAGGGCTGGCGCGCCTGCTGCGCGGCATCTGGTCGGTTTCGCGCCTGGTGCGCCGCGAACGCTATGACGTGGTGAACACCACCAGCCGTCGCGACGCCTTGATTGCCGCCGCCGGCGCCCGCCTCGGCGGTGCGCCGCTGGTGGTGCGCTCGCGCCACCTGATGAGTCCGGTCAACTCGCTGCTGACCTATACCGGCCTGCCGCACCGGGTGCTGACCGTCAGCAGCTTCGTCAAGCAGCTGCTGGCCGACCGTGGCATTCCCGCTGAGCGCATCGGCATCGTGCCGCCGATCGCGGTTCCACCGCGCTGGACCGATATCCGCAAGGAAAATCCGTGGCAGTGCCTGCAGGACGTGCGTGCCGAAGTCCGTGCCGAGCTCGGCTTCGGCGAACAGGACATCGTGGTCGGCTGCGTGGCGGTGCTGCGCGAGCCCAAGGGCCATGCCGATCTGCTGCAGGCAATGGTGCCGCTGTGCAAGGCCAATCCGAACCTGCACCTGGTGGTGATCGGCGACGGGCAGCCAGTGATGGAGCGCCTGCAGGCGATGTGCGCCGAGCACGGCCTGCAGTCGCAGGTCCACCTGCTCGGCTACCGCGACGGCGCCTGCCGGCTGATGGCCGGCTTCGATATCTTCGCCCTCGCCTCGCACAAGGAAGCCGCCGGCACCGTGTTCCTGGAAGCGGCGTACGTCGGCGTGCCGATCGTGGCGACGCGGGTTGGTGGCGTGCCGGAGATGGTCGTGGACGGCAGCAATGCGATCCTCACCCGGCTGGGCGACAATGCTGCCCTGACGGGCGCTCTGCGCCTGCTGGTGGACGATCCGGAACGGCGCCGGCAGATGGGCCGTGCCGGCTGGGAATGGATGCGCGCTGCGCACCGCTTCACACCCACCGGCCACGGCGAGACCACCGAACACTACTACCGCCAGTGGCTGAAGGAGCTGGGACATGGCTGATGCCCGAACCGTACCGGTGCTGATGCACCATCACGTCAGTCCGTCGCCCGGCATGATCACGGTGTCGCCGGAGAATTTCGAAAGCCAGATTGCCTGGCTGGCCAACAGTGGCTGGACCTCACTGACACTGGAGCAGTACGCCGGGTTCCTGGCCGGCAGGCCGGTGCCGCGCCGGTCGATCGTCATCACCTTCGACGATGGCTACCTGGACAACTGGGTCTACGCGCATCCGATCCTGCAGAAGTACGGCATGCACGCGGTGGTGTTCGTGGTCACCGGATGGATGGGCGAAGGCCCGGTGCGGCCGCATGCAGGCCTGCCCGGCGCGGTACTGCCGGCAACGCCGGACCATCGCGGCTGCGAGGCCGCCATCTACGAGCAGGGGCGCAGCGACGATGTAATGATGCGCTGGAGCGAAGCGCGCGCGGCGATCGACGCGGGCACCTTCGAGGTGCATTGCCATACCCACACCCATACACGCTGGTTGCGCCGCGAAGACCTGGACCGCGCGCAGCGCCGGGCCGGCATCAGCAACGACCTGGCACTCTCGCGCCGGGTCCTGCAGGACAAGCTGGGCGCAGTTTCGGACACATTGTGCTGGCCGTACGGTGACTTCGACGATGACCATGTCGAAGTCGCGCGCGAGCAGGGGTTCCGTTACCTGCATACCACCCACCCGTTCGGCCGCAACGTGATCGGCGGCGATCCCGAACGCATCTACCGCTTCGCGATCCGCAACCGGCCGGCCAGCTGGTTGCGCAAGCGCATCGCGCAGAGCTACAACCCGTTGATCGCGCCGCTGTTCAACGGCTTCAAGGCCCGCCAGAAGAAGATGGTGCCGGGCCCCTGAGTCCGCCTCGGCCCAGCAGCGGCCCTCTGAACAGAAAACGCCCCGGTCGTCCGGGGCGTTGTCCGTTGCGGAACCACCTGCGGGCTCAGGCCGCGGCGGCGGCCTTCACTGCGGCCGACAGGCGATCCAGCGTGTCCTGCATCAGTGTTGCGTCATCGGCCTCGACCGTCACCCGCACCACCGGCTCGGTGCCGGACGGGCGCAGGAATGCGCGCCCACGGCCGGCCACGGCCTGCTGCGCCTCCAGCAGTGCCGACTGCACGCTTTCGGCCTGCACGGTGGTCTTGGCCGAGACATTGCCCAACCGCACGTTCACCGTCTTCTGCGGGACCTTCACCAGCGGCTGCAACGCCTGCCGCAGTGTCTGTCCGCTGCTGCGCAGCGCAAGCAGGACCTGCAGCGCACTGACGATGCCGTCACCGGTCGTGGCCCGGTCCAGGCACAGCAGATGGCCCGAGGCTTCGCCACCGAGCACGCCGTCACCTTCGATCAGCGCCTGGTGCACGTAGCGGTCGCCGACGTTGCTGCGCTGGAACGGGATCTGCAGGTCGGCCAGCGCCTTCTCCAGTCCATAGTTGCTCATCAGCGTGCCGACCACCGGCCCACGCAGGCGACCTTCCGCCTGCCAGGTGCGTGCCAGGATGTACAGCAGGTCATCGCCGTCGACCGGATTGCCCTGGTCGTCAGCCATCAGCACGCGATCGCCGTCACCGTCGAAGGCGATGCCGAGATCGGCACGGGTCTCGCGGACCTTGGCGGCGAGGTTGTCGATATGGGTCGAACCGACGCCGGCATTGATGTTCACCCCGTTCGGCTCGGCACCGATGCCGATGACCTCGGCACCCAGTTCGCGGAACAGCAGCGGGGCGATCTGGTAGGTGGCACCATGCGCGCAGTCCAGCACCAGACGTACGCCACGCAGATCGAACGCACGTGGCACGCTGGCCTTGCAGAACTCGATGTAGCGGCCCACCGCCTCGCGCGCGCGCGACGCCTTGCCCAGCCGCTCCGATTCGGCCGTGGTGAACGGCACGTCCAGCGCGGCTTCCAGCGCCAGTTCGGTGGCGTCGTCCAGTTTTTCGCCCTGTGCGGAGAAGAACTTGATGCCGTTGTCGTAATGCGGATTGTGCGAAGCACTGATGACGATGCCTGCATCAACGCCCAAGGTGCGGGTCAGGAACGCCACCGCCGGGGTGGGCATCGGGCCGAGCAGCTGCACATCGGTGCCGGCGGCGACCAGGCCCGCCTCCAGCGCCGCCTCGAACATGTAGCCGGAAATGCGGGTGTCCTTGCCGATCACCACGATCGGGCGGCGCCCGTCCTGGCCGTGCCGGGCCACCAGCACGCGGCCCAACGCATTGCCCAGGCGCAGCACGAAGTCGGCCGAGATCGCTCCCTCACCGACACGTCCGCGGATGCCATCAGTACCGAAGTACTTGCGGCCTCCCATCAAGCCACCTCCGGCGCCGGCTGGCGGCCCAGCATCGCCAGCAGGTCGGACAGGCGGTCACGCATTTCGCGGCGGTCGCAGATCTGGTCGATGGCACCATGCTCCAGCAGGAATTCCGAACGCTGGAAACCTTCCGGCAGTTTCTCGCGCACGGTCTGTTCGATCACGCGCGGCCCGGCGAATCCGATCAGCGCCTGCGGCTCGGCGATGTTGATGTCACCCAGCATCGCGAACGAGGCCGACACGCCACCGGTGGTGGGATGGGTCAGCACCGAGATGTACGGCAGGCCGGCTTCGCGCAGCTTGCCCAGCGCAGCCGAGGTCTTGGCCATCTGCATCAGCGAGAACAGGCCTTCCTGCATGCGCGCGCCGCCACTGGCGGAGAAGCAGACGTAAGGCGCACCGATCTCCACGGCAGCCTCGGCCGCCAGCGAGAAACGCTCGCCGACCACCGAACCCATCGAACCGCCCATGAAGGCGAAATCGAACGAGGACGCGACCAGCGGACGCCCCTTGAGCAGGCCGCGCATGGCGATCAGCGCGTCGTACTCGCCGGTGTTCTTCTGCGCGATCTTGATGCGCTCGCTGTACTTCTTCTGGTCCTTGAACTTCAGCAGGTCGGTCGGCCCCAGGCGCGCACCGATCTCGGTGGTGCTGTCCGCATCGAACAGCGCGGCCAGGCGCGCGCGCGCGCGGATCGCCATGTGGTGGCCGCACTTCGGGCAGACCTCCAGGTTCTCTTCCAGTTCCGGCCGGTACAGCGCGCTGCCGCAGTTGCTGCACTTTTCCCACAGGCCCTCGGGGACGCTGCGCTTCTTGCTGGGGGTGTTGTCGGTGCGGATGCCGGACGGCATCAACTTGCTGAGCCAACTCATGCGGGAGGACACTTCCGTTCAGGGCGGCCCGGGGGCCGCAAAGGCGGACAGTCTAGCTCCGCTTTCCCCGCCCGTGCACCCCTTGCCGGCCTGTGGGCGGCGGCGGAAAAACCATGCTGGGACGTACGTTTAGCGCAGGCAGCGCCGGGCCACGCCCGGCGGATACCCCGTAGCGCGCACCGCCGGGCATGGCCGGGCGCTGGCGTCAGGCGTCCAAGGCCTGGCGCAGGGGCGCCAGGAACGCGTGCGCCCGCTGGGCCGCTTCTTCCGCCGAGCTCGCTTCGGCCAATGCCGCGACCAGGGCGCTGCCCACCACCACACCGTCCGCCTCGCGTGCCATAGCTGCAGCACTGGCGGCATTGCGGATGCCGAAGCCGGCCACTACCGGGACCGTGGCCCGTTCACGCAGCGCCTGCAGGCGTACGCTGGCGGCCTCGCTGTCGAGGCGGTCGGACGCACCGGTGACACCGGCAAAACTGACGTAGTACAGGTAGCCCCGCGCCAGCGCGAGCAGTTTGTCCGCGCGTGCCGGGCTGGTGGTCGGGGAGGCAAGCAGGACCAGGGCCAGGCCTTCCGCATCAAAGGCCTGCTGGGCTTCGCCGGCTTCCTCCGGCGGCAGGTCGACCAGCAGCACGCCATCCACGCCGGCGGTCACCGCAGCCTTGGCGAATGCCGCGTAGCCATGGATCTCCACAGGATTGAGATAGCCCATCAGCACCACCGGCGTCTGCGCATCGCGCTGGCGGAACTGCGCTACCGCCTGCAGGACGTAACGGCTGCCTGCACCGCGCGCCAGCGCACGTTCGGAACTGCGCTGGATGGTCGGGCCGTCGGCCATCGGATCGGAGAACGGCACCCCCAGTTCGATCACATCGGCGCCCGCCTCAACCAGTGCATGCATGACCGGCACGGTTGCTTCCAGCAGAGGATCGCCAGCGGTGACGAAGGGAATCAGTGCCTTGCGCTGCTGTTCGCGCAGGCGCTGGAAACAGGCGTCGAGTCGGGATACGGACATGTCAGGTACATCCTTCGATCAGGTCAACGGCGCCGCTGGCGCCCCAATGCATTCTGGATACGGTGCCATCCACGATCTCCACGCGGATCGCCAGATCGGAACCGGGGTCCTGCCAGAGCAGGGATTCGCCGGCGTCAGCATCAACGCCCAGCGCAGCGGCGATGACGCCCCGCGGCATCTGCTGCAGCACCTGCGCACGCGGCATGTCCAGGCGCAGTCCGAACGGCCCGGGCTGGGTCACCACCAGTCCCGAATCGTCGATCGGAGCCAGGTCGAAACGCACCACGTTGCCGTCCTGCACCAGCATCGCCACGCCCTCGGGCAGCGTGCCGCGCTCGTAATAGTCGCAGCGCCCGGCCGTCGCCTCGGCGAGGCCAGCCGAGTGCCACTGCGCCTCGGCCTGCAGTTCGCTGAAAGGCTGGCCGATCAGCACCTCGCCGGCATGGTCCAGCGCGACCGAAGCCACCGTCGGCGCGGCCCCGTCATCCGTGACCTCCCCTGCTGCAGGCAACGGTGCATCCTCGATCGGGTGATGGGCGGCATCGTCGTCGTTGCTGGCCACCTGGCGGGCCGGGGCGATGGCCGCCGGAGACGTCGCCGCGGGCGCCAGCACCGGCGGATCGGGCGGCGTGCAGCCGCCCAGCCCCACTGCCAGTACCAGCGCGCCGCCATGGCGCAGCATGGGCCTCACAGCACCAGCCCTTCGCGTGCGGCGATGGTATGCACGTCCTTGTCGCCACGCCCGGACAGATTGCACAGCACGATCTGGTCGCGCGGACGCTCGCGCGCCAGCTTGATCGCCTGCGCCAGCGCGTGGCTGGACTCCAGCGCCGGCAGGATGCCCTCGGTGTGTGCCAGCAGATGGAACGCCTGCAGCGCTTCTTCGTCGGTGATGCCGAGATAGCGCGCGCGCCCGCTGTCGGCCAGGAACGCGTGCTCCGGGCCGACCCCCGGATAATCCAGGCCGGCCGACACCGAGTGGGTCTCGATGATCTGGCCGTCGTCGTCGCACAGCACGTAGGTGCGGTTGCCATGCAGCACGCCTGGACGCCCTGCCGCGATCGAGGCGGCATGGCGGCCTGTGTTGATACCGTCACCGGCCGCTTCGGCGCCGATGATCTCGACCTGGCGGTCGTTGAGGAAGGCATGGAACAGGCCGATCGCGTTGCTGCCGCCACCCACGCACGCCGTGATCGCATCCGGCAGCCGGCCATACTCAGCCAGCATCTGTTCGCGCGCTTCGCGGCCGACGATGGCATTGAAATCGCGCACCATGCGCGGATACGGGTCCGGGCCGGCCACGGTACCGATGATGTAGAAGGTGTCCTGCACGTTGGTCACCCAGTCGCGCATCGCTTCATTGAGCGCATCCTTCAGGGTCGCCGAACCGGAGGTGACCGGCACCACCGTCGCGCCGAGCAGCTTCATCCGGTAGACGTTGATCTTCTGCCGCTCGATGTCGGTGGCGCCCATGTACACCACGCACTCCAGGCCCAGGCGTGCGGCAACGGTGGCGCTGGCGACGCCATGCTGGCCGGCGCCGGTCTCGGCGATGATGCGCGTCTTGCCCATCCGCGCCGCCAGCAGCGCCTGGCCGATGGTGTTGTTGATCTTGTGCGCACCGGTGTGGTTCAGGTCCTCGCGCTTGAGCAGGATCTGTGCGCCACCCACGTGGTCGCTCAGGCGCTGGGCGTGATAGATCGGGCTCGGCCGGCCCACGTAGTGAGCCAGATCGCGGTCGTAGGCCGCCTGGAACGCGGGGTCCTGGCGGGCCTGGTCATAGGCCTGGGCCAGCTCCTGCAGCGGACCGACCAGGGTTTCGGCGACGAAGCTGCCGCCATAGCGGCCGAAGTGGCCCTGGGCATCCGGGAAGGCGTGGTAGTCGGCAATGGGGGAGGCAGACATGGCAGGGACCGGTGATTCAGACAGGTGGATACTCTAGCGCACGGGTCATGACCGGAAAATGGATATTATCTGGCACCTATCGTCAGGAAATCTCACATGAGCCGATCCCTGCTGCCGCCACTCAATGCGCTGCGCGCGTTCGAGGCCACCGCCCGTCTGGGCGGTGTGGGCCGCGCCGCGCAGGACCTGCATGTGACCCATGGTGCGGTCAGCCGGCAGCTGAAGCTGCTGGAGGATCATCTGGGCCTGGCCCTGTTCCAGCGCGCCGGGCGTGGCCTGCGCCTGACCGCATCGGGAACACTGTTGCAGGCGGCCTGCAGCGAAGCCTTCGCCGGCATCGAAGACTGCGTGCGCGAGCTGCGGCGGCCCGCGGCGTCGCCAGCGCTGGTACTGGGCTGCAGCGGCAGCGTGCTGGCGCGCTGGATGATTCCGCGCCTCCCCGCCCTGCAGGTCGCACTGCCCGGTGTACGCCTGCAGTGGTCGGCACTGGACGGCAGCTTCACCGAGGCGCAGGCGGCACTGGATGCGGTCCTGCTGCTGGCGCAGGGGCCGTGGCCACGGGGCTGGCAGGTGCGCGAGCTGGCGCTCGAACGGGTGGGCGTGGTGGTGGCACCGTCACATCCGGCGGCGCAGCGCCTGCGCCATGTGCCGCCCTCGGCATTGCTGCAGGAGACGCTGCTGCACACCAGCTCACGGCCACAGGCATGGCCGACGTGGGCGCAGGCGCACGATCTCGACCCCGCCCGGCTGCGGCTGGGCACGGCTTTCGAGCACCTGTACTACCTGCTGGAAGCGGCGGTGGCCGGGCTGGGTCCAGCGATCGCGCCGGAGCCGCTGGTCGCTGAGGATCTCGCGGCAGGCCGGCTGCTGGCCCCATGGGGTTTCGCCGCCACGGGCGGCTTCTGGGTCCTGGCGCGGCCGGAGGGCCAGGCCGACGCACGCGTCGACGCCCTGGCGGACTGGGTCGCGGCCCAGCTGAGGTAACGTGACGCCGCAGCCTCCCGGTCCTACTCCAGCACGGTGCAGTCGGCGCGGCGCACTTCCTCGACGAAGGTGCGCATCCTGTAGCCGTCCTTGATGCCCGGCTCCAGTTCAATGCCGCTGGAGACGTCGACGCCCCACGGAAGGGTCGCCAGCACCGCGTCGTACACATTGTCCGGGGTCAGACCGCCGGCCAGCAGGAATGGCCGATGCAACCCGGTCGGGATGCGGGTCCAGTCGAATGCAACACCGGTACCGCCACCGCCCCCCGGTGCATGGCTGTCGAACAGGAAGCCGGCCGCGCTCGGATAGCGCAGTTGCAGGGTACGCGCGTTGACTTCCTCACGTCCCCCCATCGCGACCGCCTTCAGGTAAGGCATGTTGAAGCTGCGGCAGAAGCTCTCGTCCTCCTCGCCATGGAACTGCAGCAGGGTGGGCCGCACGGTGCGCAGCACTTCGCGCACCTCTTCCTTGCTGTTGTTGCGGAACAGCGCCACCACATCAACCATCGGCGCGATCGCCTGGCGCATCGCGCGCGCTTCGGCGGGCGCAACCCGGCGGCTGCTCTCGCGGGCGAAGATGAAACCCACCGCATCCACGCCGAGCTCGCCGGCCAGGCGCACGTCGCCGGCACGGGTCATTCCACAGAACTTGATGCGTGTACGGTAGTAGGAGCGGCTCATAGCGTGACCTCGGCGGGCAGATGCCAGTTGTCGGGGTACAGCGGTCCAAGAAACACCAGGCCCTGCGGCGGTGCAGTGGGACCGGCTACGGTGCGATCCCTTCCGGCCAGCAGCTCGGCGATCCACTCCACCGGTTTCTCGCCGCTGCCGACCAGGATCAGCGAACCGACGATATTGCGAACCATGTGATGAAGGAATGCATTGCCCTGTACCGCCACCTCGATCACCTCGCCGTGGCGGCTGACCTGCAGTGACTGCAGCTCGCGCCGCGCATGCAGGGCCTGGCACTGGACCGAGCGGAACGCGCTGAAGTCGTTCTCACCCAGCAGCGCCTGCCCGGCCGTGTGCATCAGCGTCGCGTCCAGTGCGCGACGCTCCCAGCTCAGCGTCTGCCGGTCCAGCGCCGGCCGTACTTCGCGATTGAGCAGCCGGTAACGGTAGCGGCGCGCCCGCGCTGAGAACCGCGCATGGAAATCCTCCGCCACCGGTACGCACCAGCGCACCGCGATCGAGCGCGGCAGGCGGGTGGTGGTACCCAGCATCCAGGCGCGCGGGTCGCGCACTACGTCGGTATCGAAATGCACGACCTGGCACTGGCCGTGCACGCCGGCGTCGGTTCGGCCAGCGCAGACCACCTGCAGCGGCGCGTCGGCCACCGAAGACAGGGCCTGCTCAAGACTGGCCTGGACGCTGGGACCGCCCTCTCCCAGGTTCTGCCAGCCTCTGAAATCGCTGCCGTCGTACTCGACGCCAAGCGCATAACGCATGTGCTACCTCGATGTTGCGGAGTGGACGACGCTCAGGCCGGATCGCGTTCCGACCAGACCGCCAGTTCATTGCCACCGGGTTCGACGAACTGGAAGCGGCTGCCGCCCGGGAAGGAGAACACCGGCCGCACCACCTCACCACCCGCCTGGCGCACGGCCATTTCGACCGGGGCCAGCTGATCGGCGTACAGCACCAGCAGCGGGGCGCCTTCGGTGGCGCGTTGCGGCTGGCCGCGGAAGAAGCCCCCCTGCAGGCGACCATCGTCGAAGGCGGTGTAGTCGCTGCCGTAATCGACGAACGACCAGCCGAACACCTTCTCGAAGAAGGCACGGCTGGCGGCCGGGTCGCGGGACGCGAACTCAACATAGTCGATGCGACGCTCGCGGGTCATGGCAGGGTCCTTGTCGAAGGTATCGGTCACGGCAGCCGGGCCAGCAGCTCGCGCGCCTGCGCCTGGCAGTCCGGGTCGCCCCCTTCGGCAACCTCCAGCAGCAGGGTACGCGCGGTCTGTGCGTCGCCCAGATCCAGGTAGGCGATCGCCAGTTCCAGGCGTTCCTGCCCGGCGCGGGGCGACCATGTGTCGCCGGCATCCTCCACCGACGGGGCGTCGTTGTCCTGCAGATCGGCGGGCAGGTCGAACACGCCGCGGAACTGCGGCTGCTGCTCGGCATGCAGCGCGTAGTCCGGGACCGAAACCCCGGAATCGGCTTCCTGGGCCGTCGGCCGGCCAACACCCCTCTCGTCCACCGGTTCGTCCCAGCGCGGCAGGTCGGTCACGGGTTCCGGCAACGGTGCCTCGTCCTTGCCATCGCCCGACGGCTGCCCGTCCGTGCCGCCCGATCCGTCTTCGGATCGGGCGTCGGCGATCGTCGCCCAGGCCGGCATCGCCGGCTCCTGGCGCCCGCTGTCGGCATCGGCGGTAGACCACGCAGACTGCTCGGCCAGCGTATCAAGCGCCGCACCGGCCGGCACGGCCGCCGCCAGAGCTGCGGCATCGTCCTCCTCGCGCAGCGGCGGCAGCGGCGATGGCTTGCGACGGCGCAGCAACCATGCGGCGCCTGCCAGCACCAGCAGCACCGGCAGTCCCAGCCAGTACCACGGCGTTCCGGCGTCACGCGCGCCCGGCGCCTGTGCCAGCCGTTGCTGAGCCGCCGCCAGGTCGTTGTCCTTCATCGCGATCAGCGACTGCTGTTGTGCCTTCAGCGTTTCCAGTTCGGCCACACGCTGTTTCAGCTCGCCGATCTCGGCATCGCGGGTGGCGATGTCCTCGCGCGCCTGGCGAAGTTGTTCGTTGCCCAGCATGTCACCCTCGCTGCCGGCTCCGGTGCCGGTGGTTGTGCCCGCGTGCGCGGCGTCGGACGCCAGCGCCGGGGCGATCTCAAGTCGTGCCCCGGCCGCGGCGGCCGGAGAAGTGGCCCGCGCAGCGACCGCAGGTGCAGGAACGCCTGCCGGCTGCGGCACGGTACGCGCCTGCCGCCACTGCGCGGCGTGTTCGCGGACCAGGGCACCGGCTTCGGCCGCATCCACCGCCGCCAGCGCGTCACTGCCGGGCATGCGCAGTACCGCACCCTGTTTGAGCAGGTTGATGTTGCCCCGGATGAAGGCCTCGGGATTGGCACGCAGCAGCGCAATCATCGCCCGGTCGCGGCTGACCTGGTTGCCGCGGGCGACCGCGCTGGCGATCTGCGACAAGGTCTGCCCGCGCTGCACGGTAATGCTGCCATCGGCAGCCGGCGGCAACGACGGTGCAGCGGCAGCGCGCGGACGCACCGGTGCAGCCGCCGTGGTCGCACTGGCCGGCGTCCCGCCCTGTGCAGGCGCCGGTACCGCCGCCTCGGCGGGCAGATCGCGGGCGATGGTATTGGAGAGCGTGCCCGCCGGTGCGACGATTTCCGGTTCCGCCACGGCCAGCGCGCTGGAGGGCGCATCGATCAGGGCCGAATACTCGCGCACCAACCGTCCCTGTCCCCAGTCGGCCTCGACCAGGAAGCTCAGCGACGGCGTCTCCACCGGCATCTGCGAGGTGACCCGCACCACGGCCCGCCCCTGCGCATTGCGGGTCAGCTCGAACTGGAGCTCGCCCACCAGGCCGGTCGGCTGTTGCAGGCCGACACGTTCGAAGGTGGCTGGCGATGCCAGCGCCACGCGCAGATTCTCCAGCTCCGAGGGATCGGCGGACACCACCGGAATCTCCGCCAGCAGCGGCTGACCGGGTCTGGACAGGACGCGGATGTCGCCCAGCCCCAGCGCGAACACCGGACTGCTGGCCAGAGCCAGCAGTGCGGCAGACAGATAGGTGAGCGGGCGCGATGCGCCCTTGGCCCGTTTATTCATGGGCGACACTATAAAGCGTGCGGACCGGGGTCCGCACGCACAGAGCAGCCCTGGGAGCCCGGGCTGTCGATCAACGCTGCTCGGCAGCGACCAGCTCTGCCAGCTGCACCGCGTTCAGGGCTGCGCCCTTGCGCACGTTGTCCGACACGATCCACAGATTGAGGCCACGCGGATGCGACAGATCCTCGCGGATGCGGCCGACGTACACCGCATCGGTGCCCGATGCGTGGGTGACCGGCGTCGGATAGCCGCCGGCTTCATGGCGGTCGACCACCTCGATGCCGGGCGACTGTTCAAGCAGCGCACGGGCCTCGGCCACGGTGACCTTGTCGCGGGTCTCGATCGCCACCGACTCGGAATGGCCGTAGAACACCGGCACGCGCACCGCGGTCGGGTTCACCAGGATGCTGTCGTCGCCCAGGATCTTGCGGGTTTCCCACACCAGCTTCATTTCTTCCTTGGTGAAGCCGTTGTCCTGGAAGTCGTCGATGTGCGGGATCAGGTTGAAGGCGATCTGCACCGGGAAACGCTGCGGATCGATCTCCTGGAAACTCAGCAGCTGGCCGGTCTGCTTGCCCAGCTCCTCCAGTGCGGAGCGTCCACCGCCGGACACCGACTGATAGGTGGAGACGTTGATGCGCTCGATGCCATAGCGACGATGCAGCGGCGCCAGCGCGACCAGCATCTGCATGGTCGAGCAGTTGGGGTTGGCGATGATGCCGCGCGGACGATTGCCGATCTGGTCCGGATTGACCTCCGATACCACCAGCGGCACGTCATCGTCGTAACGGAAGGCCGAGGAGTTGTCGATCACCACCGCACCGGCGGCGGCGAACTTCGGTGCGTACTCCTTGGAAACGCTGCCACCTGCGGAGAACAGGGCGATCTCCACACCCTTCGGATCGAAGCTCGCCAGGTCCTGGATCCTGACCTTCTCGCCGTTGAACTCGACCTCACCACCGGCCGAACGCTCGGAGGCAAGCAGGCTCAGGGTTCCGACCGGGAAACCGCGCTCGGCCAAGATGGCCAGCATGGTCTCGCCGACGGCGCCGGTGGCACCGACGATGGCGACATGGAAGCGGCGTTGTGCATTGCTCATGGGGGAACTCTCAAGAAAACGGATGGGAAAAATTCACGCACGACAGCTGGGTTCGGGGAACCTCCTCGGACGGAACGCGCGGAGGCTCCCTATCGTTTCCCGTTTTTTTTGCCCAGGGCGGCACGTGCGGCCAGCGCCGCGTCGGCATTGATCGCGCTCGGCATGTGCGCCGGCCCGCCGGCCAGGCCGAGCGCGGCCAGCAGGTTGTCCACGGCCCGCTGCACCATCGCCGTACGCGTGGCCAGCGAAGCGCTGCCGATGTGCGGGGTCAGCACGACGTTGCGCAGCGCCAGCAGTTCCGGGCGTACGGCCGGCTCGCCTTCGTAGACGTCCAGCCCGGCAGCGGCCAGGCGCCCATGGGCCAGTGCATCGGCCAGCGCTGTTTCGTCGACCAGGCCTCCGCGCGCGATGTTCACCAGCGTGGCCGTCGGTTTCATCTTCGCCAGCGCAGCGGCGTCGATCAGGTGGTGCGAGGCCGGGGTGTAAGGCAGCACGAGCACCAGATGGTCGGACTGCGCCAGCAGCGTATCCAGATCGACATAAGCGGCACCGACTGCTGCTTCGGCATCTGCTGGCAGTCGCGAGCGGTTGTGGTACAGCACCTTCATGCCAAAACCATGCGCGCCGCGACGGGCGATGCCCTGGCCGATCCGCCCCATGCCGAGAATGCCCAGGGTGCTGCCGTGGATGTCTGCACCGAGCATGGTCTGGAACGACCATTGCTGCCAGTGCCCTTCACGCAGCCAGCGTTCGGATTCGGTGATCCGGCGCGCGGCGGCCATCAGCAGTGCGAAGCCCAGATCGGCGGTGGTCTCGGTAAGCACGTCGGGGGTATTGCTGGCCAGGATGCCCGCCGCGCTGAGCGCGGTCACATCCAGGTTGTTGTAGCCCACGCCGACGTTGGCAACGACCTGCAGCCGCGAGGCATTGGCCAGCTCGGCCGCGCCGATACGCTCGTTGAGGGTGATGATCGCGCCATCGGCGCTGGCCAGTTGTGCGGCGATCTGCTCAGGCGACCACACGGTGACGGCGTCGGTGGTGCGCAGCTGCACGCGATCACGCAGCGGCGCGATGACCGCCTCGATCAGCGGCTGGCTCACCCACACCGTCGGCCGCGTTTCAGCCATCGACCTGCCCGGGAATGCGGGGCGTGATTGTGCCGACATCGCCGCATTGCGCGCGGTGACGCAATGCCTGGTCCATCAGCACCAGCGCCACCATCGCTTCGGCGATCGGCGTGGCGCGGATGCCGACGCAGGGATCATGGCGGCCAGTGGTGACCACTTCGACCACGTTGCCGGCGGTGTCCAGCGATGGGCCCGGCAGGCGCAGGCTGGAGGTCGGCTTCAACACCATCGACGCAACCACCGGCTGGCCGGTGGAAATGCCGCCCAGGATGCCGCCCGCGTGATTGCTGGCGAAACCCTGCGGGGTCAGCAGGTCACGGTGTTCGGTGCCCTTCTGGGCCGCGCTGGCGAACCCGTCGCCGATCTCCACGCCCTTGACCGCGTTGATGCTCATCAGCGCCGCCGCAAGCTCGCCATCGAGCTTGCCGTAGATCGGCTCGCCCCAGCCCGGGGGCACGTTGTCGGCAACCACGTCCACGCGCGCGCCGACCGAATCGCCGGACTTGCGCAGCGCATCCATGTACGCCTCCAGCTCCGGCACCTGCGCGGCGTGCGGCCAGAAGAACGGATTGTCTTCCACCGCCGACCAGTCGAAACCTGCAGGAGTGATCCCGCCCAGCTGCGACAGATACCCGCGCACGGTGACGCCGAAGCGCTCGGACAGCCACTTCTTGGCGACCACGCCCGCGGCCACGCGCATGGTGGTCTCGCGCGCCGAGGAACGGCCACCGCCCCGCGGATCGCGGATGCCGTACTTGTGCCAGTAGCTGTAGTCGGCATGGCCCGGCCGGAACTGCTGGCCGATGTTCGCGTAGTCCTTGCTGCGCTGATCGGTGTTGCGGATCAGCAGCGCGATCGGCGTGCCGGTGGTCAGGCCCTCGTACACGCCGGACAGGATCTCGACCTCATCGGCCTCGCGCCGCGCCGACGTGTGCCGGCTCTTGCCGGTGGCACGGCGCTGCAGATCGTGGGCAAATTCGGCCGCGTCCAGCGCCAGCCCGGGCGGACAGCCATCGATCACGCAGCCGATGGCCGGCCCGTGCGACTCGCCGAACGTGGTGACGGTGAACAGCTTGCCGAACGAATTGGAGCTCACGGCCGTTGCGCCGCCAGTTCGGTGATGCGGGCGCTGTGGGCGATCAGCTCGCGGCATTCGACCGCGAAAATGCCCATCTGCCCGACCTTGAACTCGATCCAGGCGAAGTCCACTTCCGGCAGCAGCTTGACCAGGTGCTGCTCGGACTCGCCCACTTCGCAGATCAGCAGGCCGTCCTCGCTCAGGTGCAGCGGCGCATCGCGCAGGATCTTCAGCACCAGGTCCAGGCCGTCATCGCCGGCACGCAGGCCCATTTCCGGCTCGTAGGAATATTCCTGCGGCAGGGCATCGGTCTCGTCGTTGGTGACGTACGGCGGGTTGGTGACGATCAGGTCGTAATGGCGGCCGATCAGGCCACTGAACAGGTCGGACTTGATCAGCGTGACGTTGTGCGCCTGCAGGCGCTCCTTGTTCTCTTCGGCCAGCGACAGCGCGTCGTCGCTCAGGTCCACGCCGTCCACCTCCCAGTTCGGGTAATAGTGGCCCATGGCGATGGCGATGCAGCCCGAACCCGTGCACAGATCCAGCGCGCGGCTGACGTCGCGGCCGGCCAGCCATGGTTCGAAACCACACTCGATCAGCTCGGCGATCGGCGAACGCGGCACCAGGGCGCGCGCGTCGCTCTTGAAGCTCAGGCCGGCGAACCACGCCTCGCCGGTCAGGTAGGCGGCCGGAATACGTTCGTCGATGCGGCGCTGGAACAGCTCCAGCACCCGCACCTTCTCCTCCTGCAGCAACCGCGCCTGGCCGTACGCCGGGCCCAGGTCATGCGGCAGGTGCAGGCTGTGCAGCACCAGTTGGGTCGCCTCGTCCAGGGCGTTGTCGTAGCTGTGCCCGAAGGTCAGCCCGGCGGCGTTGAAACGGCTGGTGCCGTAGCGGATCAGGTCGATGATCGTGTGGAGTTCGGCGGCCGTTTCAGCGGTCATGGCGGTACTGCGGGCAAAGTGGCCCCCGATTATAGGGGCTGGCGCCTGCGCCGGCATCCGTTGCGACGGAAACGATCAGGCCGCAGCCGGTATGATGGGGACCACTTCGCGCGGGGGCTCCCATGTTCAATCGCAACGTCGGCATCATCCTGCTGATCGCCCTGGCGGCGGGCCTGGGCCTGCTCGCCGCGCAGCAGGTCTTTGCTCCGAAGCCCCCGGCCGGCCAGCCGGCCACCGAAGCGATCACCCTGTACCCGCAGCCGCGCGAGCTGCCCGACTTCAACCTGGCCCAGTCCGATGGCACGCGGCTCATTCCGGGCGAGTTGAAGGGCCATTGGACCCTGGTGTTCCTGGGGTTCACCTTCTGCCCCGACGTGTGCCCGACCACCCTGGCCGAACTGGCCGGTGCGCAGCAGCAGTGGGAAGCACTGCCCGACGGGCTGCGTCCGCGGGTGCTGTTCGTCTCCGTCGATCCCGAGCGCGACAGCGCCACCCGCCTTGGCGAGTACGCGCACGGCTTCCACAAGGACACCCTGGCGGCCACCGCCGACGTCCCTTCGCTGGAACGCTTCGCCACCGCACTGGGCTTCGTGTTCCAGAAGGTGCCGGGCAAGCATTTCGATGAGAATCCCGAGGATTACACCGTCGAGCACTCGGCCAGCCTGGCCGTGCTCGATCCGCAGGGCCGGCTCGCCGGCCTGGTGCGCCCCCCGTTCAACGCGCCGGCGATCGCCCGCGACCTGCAGAAGCTGACCGAGAAAACCGCCCCATGAGCCTCACCACCGCCCTGACATACGCCCTGCCCCATCGCCTGTTGTCCTCGATGGCGCGCTCGCTGGCGTACTCGGACAACCCGCGCGTGTCGCGCTGGCTGATCGACACCGTCAGCCGCAGGTTCAACGTCAATCTGGACGAAGCCGCCAACCCCGACCCGCGCAGTTACGCCACCTTCAACCAGTTCTTCACCCGTGCGCTGAAACCGGGTGCACGCGTGGCCGATGCCGATCCGCGCACCCTGGTGATGCCGGCCGACGGCCGTGTCAGCCAGCTCGGCAACATCGAGGCCGGCCGCATCTTCCAGGCCAAGGGCCAGTCGTTCACCGCCGCCGAGCTGCTGGGCAGCGCCGAGGATGCCAAGCCGTTCAACGACGGCCTGTACGCGACCGTTTACCTGTCCCCGCGCGACTACCACCGTGTGCACATGCCCTGGACCGGCACCCTGCGCGAGACCGTGCATGTGCCAGGCCGCCTTTTCAGCGTGGGTCCGGCCGCCGTGGCAGGCGTGCCACGCCTGTTCGCACGCAACGAGCGCCTGGTCTGCCATTTCGATACCAGCTTCGGCCCGATGGTGAGCGTGATGGTCGGCGCGCTGCTGGTCTCCGGCGTGGAGACAGTGTGGAGCGGCGAGGAGATCCCTCAGTACGGTGACCGCATCACCCGCAAGGACTATCGCGGCCAGGGCATCCGCCTGGAGCGCTTCGCGGAGATGGCACGCTTCAACTATGGCTCGACCGTGGTCGTGCTGCTGCCGCCGGGCGTGGCGGAGTTCGCTCCACACCTGGCTGCGGAGTCACCGGTGCAGCTGGGCCAGGCCCTGGCCACGCTGCGCTGACAATCCCGCCACCGGGTTGCTGCGCAGCGCCGGGCACGCGCCCGGCACTACGCACAGGCCCCTACTGCAGGGTGGGGGCCGGGCCGACGTCCATGCCGTCGTAGTCTTCCACACCCATCTGCGCTGCCAGCGCTGCCAGCTCCTGGTTGCGGCGATCCAGCGACGCTTCGTCGTGGACCTCCACGCGCTCCACATGCAGCACGTGGAACGGCGCGTCCCCCTCGTCCGGCTCCTGCTCGAACACCTCCACCAGGGTGTAGCCCTGCGCCTGCAGATGCGCGGCCAGTGCCTGCAGCGGCTCGGCAGTGGAATGCACGAAGAAATAGCCCCACAGCAGCGGGCCGCTGATGTCCCAGTCGGTGTTTTCGCGCAGATTGGCGAACAGGTTGCGGGTTGCTTCAAGGTCCATGGCAGTTCCAGAGGTCGTGGAGATTACTTTTCGCAGCCCTGCAGCTTCAGCACCTGGCCGTGGCGCAGGCTGTAGGCCGGTGCCTTCAGACCGTTGGCGCGTGCCAGCGTCGGAACGTCGCACTGGAACTTGGCCGCGATGCGGCCCAGCGTCTCGCCGCGGCCGACCTTGTAGCTGCGTGCCGGCTTCGGTCGCGCGGCCGGTGCCGGCCGAGGCGCGGCCACTGCCGCCACCGGTGCGGTCGGTACGCTGGTCGAACTGGCTGCATCGGCCACCGGCACCACGCCGCCCACCGCCACGCTGCCGGTGTAGCTGGCAGCGCTTGGCCGCACGATGGCGGCGTTGAGGTCGGCCGTGATCAGGGTGCGCGCCAGGTCGGCACGCGGTCCGCTCACGCAGTTGCGCTGATACAGGCTCGCGATGCGGGTGGTTGCGTTGATCAGGGTGCCGGCCGGAATCCAGCCATCGGCCTCATAACGCGGATTGAGGTTGCGCAGCGCACGCATGTAGCCATCACGGGTGCCGTGGCTGCCCAGGCAGATGGTCAGCTCGTAGATGGTGGTCGAGCGCGCCAGGCGCAGGGTGGCCGGCTGCGCGCTGATCTTCGGGAACTCCACGCCGTACTGCTGGGGGTGCAGGAAGATCCACGCCGCAGCGATCACCATCGGCACGTAATCCTTGGTTTCACCGGGGAACTGGTTGTAGACACGGTCGACCCAGAAGCTCTGCCCCGGATTCTCGCGCGCCACGCGCAGGGCGCGCCCTTCACCGCCGTTGTACCCGGCCAGCGACAACTCGATGTTGTTGTTGAGCTCGCGCATGCGCTCGTTGAGATAGGTCGCACTGGCTTCAGCAGCGCTGTGGGCATCGAAGCGGGTATCGAACCCGGTGCCGTCCGGACCGAGGCCGAAACGCCGCCCGGTGGCCGGCATGAACTGCATCAGGCCGGCGGCGCCAGCGCGCGAGGACGCATGCACGCGGCCATTGGATTCCTTGGCCATGATGCCGAACAGGAGCGCTTCGGGCAGGCCGCGCTTCTCCCACTCCGGCCACATCACGGCACGCAGGTTCTGGTAGTTCTCGTAGCTGGTCAGCAGCGCCGGACGCATGTCGGTCAGCCAGCGGCGGATGCCGGCCTGGACGGCCGGGTTGTACTCGACCATGTTGTCGAAGGCGTGCCGCTTGTCGTTGAGCAGTGCCGCTGCGCGTGCGGCTTCCGGCACGTCGGCGGTCAACGGACCGATATGGTCGGGATCGGCTTCCAGCCGCTCGGCGGGCAGTTCACCGCCCTCGTCTTCCGCGGCCGCATCGGCATCGCGCTTGAGCAGGCGCTTGTAGGTGGCCAGCATGTTGCTCATCTGGCAACCCTTCTGCTTCACGCACTCACTGATGACATCCTCCATGTCCTCCAGCGCCGCGTCGGCCTCGTTGCTGCCCTTGGGGTCGGCGTTGGCCACCAGCAGCAGCGCATCGCTGTAACGCTTCTCGGCAGCCGTCATTCGCTGCTGCAGGGCATCTACCTTCACTTTGTCCCGGGCGGAAACCCGCTGGGCGTGGGCATCGGGGGCCAGGGAAACCAGGCCAGCCAGGGCCAGCAACGGCCAGGTGCGGGAAATCAGGACAGGAACGGGCATTTTTGGCACTGTGTGCGAAACAGGCAGGCAGAGTAGCGGCGCCGCCAAGGTCGGGGCAAGCCGACCTTCGGGCCGTCATCGCTGCCGGTTAACATTGGGCGCATTCACCACAGGGGCTGGACCATGGATCCGATTCTGCTCGGCAAAGGCATCACCGACGATGTGGCCGTTACCCTGCTGCCGAAACTCGGCAACCGCCACGGGCTGGTGGCGGGCGCCACCGGCACCGGCAAGACCGTGACCCTGATGACCCTGGCAGAAGGATTCTCGCGGCTCGGGGTTCCGGTGTTCCTCGCCGATGTGAAGGGCGATGTGTCCGGCCTGGCCGTGCCCGGCACGGGCAGCGAAGCGCTGCTGAAGCGCGCCGCGGACATCGGCGTGGCCGACTATGCGCCGGCGGGCAGCCCGGCCATCTTCTGGGACCTGTACGGAAAACTCGGCCACCCGGTGCGCACCACCGTCAGCGAGATGGGGCCGACCCTGCTCGCGCGCATCCTCGAATTGAATGACACCCAGGCCGGCGTGCTGGACATCGTGTTCAAGCTGGCCGACGACCGCGGCCTGCTGTTGCTGGACATGGATGATCTGCGGGCCCTGCTCGGCCTGGTCGCCGAAGAGCGCAAGGACATTTCCACCGAGTACGGACTGGTCAGCGCGCAGTCGATCGCAGCGATCCAGCGTGCCGTGCTGCGGCTGGCGCAGGACGGCGGTGAGAATTTCTTCGGCGAGCCGGCACTGGAACTGGCCGACATCATGCGGGTCAATCACGACGGCCGCGGTGTGATCGGCATCCTCGCCGCCGACCAGCTGGTGCTCAAGCCCAAGCTGTACTCGACCTTCCTGCTCTGGCTGCTGTCGGAACTGTTCGAACAGCTGCCGGAAGTGGGCGACCTCGACAAGCCCAAGCTGGTGTTCATCTTCGACGAGGCCCACCTGCTGTTCGACGATGCGCCTTCCTCGCTGGTGCAGCGCATCGAGCAGGTGGTGCGGCTGATCCGCTCCAAGGGCGTGGGCGTGTACTTCTGCTCGCAGTTCCCCGACGACGTGCCCTCCAACATCCTGGGCCAGCTCGGAAACCGCGTGCAGCACGCGCTGCGGGCCTTCACGCCGCGCGACCAGAAGGCGGTCAGGACCGCTGCCGAAACTTTCGTGCCGAACCCGAAGCTGGATGTCGCCAAGGTGCTGAGCCAGCTCGGCACCGGTGAAGCACTGGTTTCCACGTTGCAGGACAAGGGCGTGCCGATGCCGGTCCAGCAGACGATGATCGCGCCGCCCCGCTGCCGGATGGGGCCGGTCACCGAGGCCGAGCGCGCACAGGTGCGTGCCGGCAGTCCGGTCGGCAGCCGCTACGACGCGGCGGTCAACCGTGAATCGGCCGCCGAACTGCTGGCCCAGCGGGCGCAGAAGAGCGTGGAGCAGGCCCAGACCCCGGCCGCGCGCAGCCGCGAGCAGGACGAGGCACAGGAAGGTGGATTCGGCCAGGCGATCAAGGATGCGATCTTCGGCACCAAGCGTCGCCAGGGCATGATTGAAACCATGGCCAAGCAGACCACGCGCACGGTCGGGACCAAGCTGGGCAACCAGATCGTGCGCGGCATCCTGGGCGGCATCTTCGGCGGCAAGCGCTGAGGCCCTTTCGTATTCCTGAGAAGAAGCTGCATTACATGTCCCGTTGGCGTCCGCCCGCAGAGAAAAGCACCGCCCTGATCACCGCCGCCGGCCACGCCCGGCTGAAAGCCGAGCTGGACGACCTGTGGCGGGTACGCCGGCCCGAGGTGGTGAAGGCGCTGGCCGCTGCCGCCGCCGAGGGCGACCGCTCGGAGAACGCCGAGTACACCTACCGCAAGAAGCAGTTGGGTGAAATCGACCGCCGCGTGCGCTACCTGACGAAGCGGCTCGAATCGCTGCGTGTGGTCGATACCACGCCGACCGATCCACAAGCGGTGTTCTTCGGTGCATGGATCGAACTGGAGAACATCGACAGTGGTGAGACCAGCCGTTACCGCATCGTTGGGCCGGATGAAACCGACGCCGGCCTGGGCTGGATCAGCATCGACTCGCCGCTGGCGCGGGCCGTGCTGAAGAAGCGCCTGGACGATGAATTCTCGGTGGAACTGCCGGGCGGCCGGTTCACTTTCGCGGTGATCAGCGTCGAGTACCCGTCTTCGTAACACCGAGCCCTCCCGGCGTTGCTGTCAATCCAGCGCCGGGCATGGCCCGGCGCTACCGGGGCAAGAGCGGCGGCGGGTACAGGCGGCCCTGCCGCAGCGGGCGGAAGTAGTCGGCGTTGCCATGGAAGGCGGCGTCCTGCTGCGGGTGCCAGCCGGGGATTCCGGCCAGTGGCAGCGGGCGCAGCTGCAGCGGATCGGTCACCGTCGCGCCCTGCTCGATCGCCCGGGCCACGGTCTCGATGCAGGCACCCTCATCATCGCCGCGCACCACCACGCACTTGCCGACCAGCAGGCGCCCCGGCAGCAACGCCTGTTCCATCAGTGCATGGCCGAACACCGCGGCGATGGTGATGCGACCGGCCTGCCAGTGCGGCAGCGCGAACAGCATCGGCCAGTCGTGGGCGTCCCACGCGGCGATCAGCGCATCGTCCTGGACGCACACGATCACGCCGTTCTCGTCGAACTGGGTCAGCGCCGCCTGCGCGCGATTGCGTTGACCGGTTGGCATCGTGGCGACATGCAGGCATTGCCGCCTGTTGAGCACGTGCTTCAGCTGCGGGTAACACGCCCATACCAGTGCATTGAACAGATCGTGCCAGCTCGCCGCACGGGTGGCGATACGCCCCTGCGCGATGCGCGTTTCGTAGTGCAGGCCATCGGCCAGCAACGCTGCATCCTGCTCGACCAGTCGCCGCCCGCGCAACGCCAGCCGCGCATCCAGCTCGGCAACGGTCGGCCAGCGGTCGCCGGACAGAAGATCGCGGAAGGCACGCACCCGGGCAAACAGCGGATGATCGAACACCGCCGGGTCCACCGCCGCGCGCGGCGGCGGCACGAATCGCCGAGGGCTGCCAGCGTGGCCGGCAGCACCCTCGGCCATGATCAGAGCACCTTCAGGTCGAAGGCCGGGCGCGTGGTCGGCGGCAGCGCGTCGCCATACAGATCGTGTTCGTCGCTCTCGGTGATTTCCACGTTGATGAATTCGCCTACGCGCAGTGGCACCTGGTCGGCATTCTGGATATGCACCAGTCCATCGATTTCCGGTGCATCGGCCCTGGAACGGGCCACGGCGATGTCACCTTCGATGGCATCGACCAGGCACTGCTGCACCGTGCCGATCTTGGCCTCCAGACGTGCGGCCGAGATCTGTGCCTGCTTTTCCATGAAGCGCGCCAGGCGCTCCTGCTTCACCTCTTCCGGGACAGGGTCCGGAAGAGCGTTGGCGGTAGCCCCCTCGACCGGCGAATACGCGAACGCACCCACGCGGTCCAGCTGCGCCTCATCGAGGAACGACAGCAGCTCCTCGAACTCCGCTTCGGTCTCGCCCGGGAAACCGACGATGAAGGTCGAACGCACGGTGATGTCCGGCGCGATGCGACGCCAGTTCTGCACGCGCTCCAGCGTCTTCTCCACCGCACCGGGGCGCTTCATCAGTCGCAGGATACGCGGGCTGGCGTGCTGGAACGGAATGTCCAGGTACGGCAGGATGCGGTTCTCGGCCATCAACGGCACCACGTCATCCACGTGCGGGTACGGGTACACGTAGTGCATGCGCACCCACGCGTCCAGTTCGGACAGGCCCTCGCACAGCGCTTTCAGGCGGGTCTGGTAGGCCTTGTCGCGCCACATCTTCTCGGCGTACTTCACGTCCACGCCGTAGGCGGAGGTGTCCTGCGATACCACCAGCAGCTCACGCACACCGCCCCGGACCAGGCGCTCGGCTTCGCGCAGCACTTCATCGACCGGGCGCGAGACCAGCTTGCCGCGCATCGACGGAATGATGCAGAAACTGCACGCGTGGTTGCAGCCTTCGGAAATCTTCAGATAGGCGTAGTGGCGCGGGGTCAGCTTGATGCCGTAGTCGGGCACCAGGTCCACGAACGGATCATGCCGGGGCGGTAGCGCCTCATGCACCGCCTCCATCACGCTCTGGTAGTCCTGCGGGCCGGACACCGCCAGCACGTTCGGGTACGCCTCACGGATCTGTTCGGGGCGCTTGCCCAGGCAGCCGGTGACGATGACCTTGCCGTTCTGGTTCATCGCCTCGCCGATGGCGTCCAGCGACTCCGTCACCGCCGAGTCGATGAAGCCGCAGGTGTTGACCACCACCACGTCGGCCGAGTCATAGGACGGGACGATGTCGTATCCCTCCGACCGCAGCTGGGTCAGGATGCGCTCGGAATCGACAAGGGCCTTCGGGCAGCCAAGGCTGACGAAGCCGACTTTGGGGTTCAGCTGGGACATGGAATCGCGGGACTCTGGGGGCCTGGGCCCCTGCCGGAGTGGCAGGGGTTCCTGGGGGCCGGGGCCTGAAAGGGCGCCAGTATACCGGGGTTGAGGGCCGCGCTCTGAACGGCCCCGGGGTGTACTGAGGGGAGCGCCCAGGATTCTGCCCCACGTGCCATCTCCATCAGCGGGGTACTCGTGAATGCGTCAAGGCCCCCGGCGGCATGAGCTGGAGCTCCGGCTCGACCCGGCGGAACGCGCTGCGAAGGCTCGACGCTCACGGAGCGGCAATCGTCTCACGGTCCACCGTCGCCACGGCCGCACGGGAGCGTTGATTGCGACATCAATAGACGTTGATCGATCCGTTGCTTGTTGGACCCGCGTATTCATCGCTCGCGGAGGTCATGCAGCGCCTGTAGATTTCCCTGCCAACGAATTCTGGAAACGAGCAGTTCCCACCGAATTGAAATTGACTCCGATTGGCGCACTCCCACTTGGCGCCAATGCAAAAACGTAATACCCCGCCTTGGGCTGCGTCATGTCGCTGGAGGCTGGATTCGAATCCTCCGCCGGATCTGAATCACCCTCACAGGACCAACCCACGACGGCCGACTCGCCAGATATCACGGTTTCGCCACGCCGCACCTTGGAGTTCATGACTTCGCAGGCGGTCTGGTGATAGAGCTTTGTGGCTTCATTCTGATCATCGTAACGATATACAGGACCGCCCTTTCCATCCTTGAAAAGGCGCACCTGGACAGCCACGTCGCCGCCTTCGAAATCAGAAAGGCGCACCGACCGCTCAACCCACTGCCTGCCATCCGATGACGCCATCTGGCGGTCCTGGTACGACGATTGGTTGGCCATAGCCACCGTGTGCATTGTTGCCATCCCCAATGCACACAGGAGGCGAAATTCCTTTTTCATTTCACGAAACTCCATTTGTCGGGCGCCTGCGCCTTCACGCCGCGCCCCGGAAACATGCCGAGATATGATCAGCCCCACATCGCCCCTCCAGACTGGAGTTCCGCGAACGAAACGCTATCTGCTCGCCCTCTTGGCTTCAGCAGGTGCTTTACTGAATCTACTGTCAGAGCCAGGCCGGATCAGATGTCAGAATCCCTGGCAGGATCGTCCGCGACGCATTCGGTCAAGTCGCGATCCGACGTCGCTCGATGCATCAGCCGCCCGATCACGCACAGCCGCAGACGCCGCGCTAACCCGCCCAGCGCCGACAATGCAGGCCTGTCCACTGCTATGAGGAACCCGACGATGTCCGAATGGATCACCCTGGATACGCATCATGGCCCGGTCCGGGCCTGGCAGGCCCTGCCGGCGGGCACGCCGCGTGGCGGCCTGGTGGTCGTGCAGGAGATCTTCGGCGCCAATCCGCACATCCGTGGCGTGGCCGAGCGCTTCGCCGCCGAAGGCTATGCCGTGCTGGCGCCGTCGTTCTTCGACCTGGTCGATGGCCCGGACGCCGACCCCGACGCCCTGCCCTATGACCCTGAAGGGGTGAAACAGGGCCTGGAACGGGTAAGTGCGCTGGGCATTGAACGGGCACTGGAAGTGGTGCGCGCCGCAGCAACCCGGCTTGCCCCCTTCGGCAAGGTCGGCACGGTCGGCTACTGCTGGGGCGGAACGGTGGCGATGCTGTCCGCGCTGCGCCTCGGCCTGCCCTCGGTGAGCTATTACGGCGCACGCAATGTGCACTATCTGGACGAGACACCGAAGGCGCCGGTGATCTTCCACTTCGGCGCGCAGGACCGCAGCATCCCACCTGAGGCCGTGGAGGCGCATCGCCAGAAGCTGCCGCAGATGGCGACCTATGTCTACCCGGCCGACCATGCCTTCAACCGCGAGGTCGGACATGCGTATGATCCAGACAGCGCCACCCTGGCGCTGCAACGCACCCTGGACTTCTTCACGGAGCATCTTGGATGAGCGATTTCGAACTTGATTCCCGCCTGGCCACCGACAGCGTTCTGGTGGCGCAAGGCCCGCTGTCGCAAGTGCGGTTGATGAACGACGAACGGTTTCCCTGGCTGATCCTGGTGCCGCGTCTGGCCGGGGTAACGGAGTGGATCGAACTGGACGGCGACCAGCAGGACAAGCTGCGCACCGAACTCAACCGCGCCTGCAAGGCCCTGAAGGGCTCCGACGGGGTGGAGAAGATCAACATCGGCGCATTGGGCAACATCGTGCGCCAGCTGCATTTCCACGTGATCGGCCGCCACGACGGCGATCCGGCGTGGCCGGGACCGGTGTGGGGCAGCGGTCCTGCGCACCGCTACGAACCGGACGCCCTGCAGCAGCATGTCGCCTACTGGAAGGAACGGCTAGGATATCCGGCCCACTCCTGAGACCGTGCCGACACGATGCGATTCAACCTCGTCGCCGCCATCCTGCTGATCCTGATCGGGCTGTTCATGCTTGCCAGCAACCTGGGCTGGACGCACCTGAACCTGTCCAAGCTGCTGCTGACCTGGTGGCCGGTGGCCCTGGTCGGCGTCGGCATCGCCATGCTGTTCGGCCGCGGCAAATAAGCGAAGGCGGCGCAAGCGCCGCCTTCGGTCGTGCGACGCCGCGCATGGCCCGGCGCTACTGGTCCGTCAGGTACGCGGCAGGGTGACGCCGGTCTGGCCCTGGTACTTGCCGCCACGGTCCTTGTAGGACGTTTCACAGACATCATCGGCCGCCGCCTGGAAGAACAGCATCTGGGCCACGCCTTCGTTGGCGTAGATGCGCGCCGGCAGCGGCGTGGTGTTGCTGAACTCCAGGGTCACATGGCCTTCCCACTCCGGCTCGAGCGGAGTGACATTGACGATGATGCCGCAACGCGCGTAGGTGCTCTTGCCCAGGCACACCACGAGGGTGTCGCGCGGAATGCGGAAATACTCCACGGTACGCGCCAGCGCGAAGCTGTTGGGCGGGATGATGCATTCGTCGGCGGTGATGTCGACGAAGCTGCCCGAATCGAAGTGCTTCGGGTCCACGATGGTCGAGTTGATGTTGGTGAACACCTTGAACTCGCGCGAGCAACGCACGTCGTAGCCGTAGCTGGAGGTACCGTAGCTGACGATGCGCTGGCCGTTGACCTGCTTCACCTGCCCGGCCTCGAACGGCTCGATCATGCCGTGCTGTTCGGACATGCGGCGGATCCAACGGTCACTCTTGATGCTCATGCTCTGTCCTGGGTGCGAGGGGGCGCGAGGATTCTAGCAGGGGGCCGGGCGCCACCGCCCTCCCCGCCCGATCCCTACAGCAGCGACGACAGGATCGGGATCGAGGCACGCGGGCGCTTGCCCACTTCCTCGATGAGCCGCTGCGCGGCGTGGCGATAGGCCTGGGCCGGCAGGGAATCCGGCTGCGCGGCGGTGATCGGTGTGCCTGCGTCACCCTGCTCACGGATGCCGATCTGCAACGGCAGCGATCCCAGCAGCGGCACGCCGTACTGCGCCGCCATGCGCTCCCCGCCCCCCTCGCCGAACAGGTGCTCGACGTGGCCGCACTGGCTGCAGGTATGTACCGCCATGTTCTCGACGATGCCCAGCACCGGCACTTCGACCTTCTCGAACATCTTCAGTGCCTTCTTCGCATCCAGCGTGGCGATGTCCTGCGGCGTGGTGACGATCACCGCACCGGCCAGCGGAATCTTCTGGGTCAGCGTCAGCTGGATGTCACCGGTGCCGGGCGGCAGGTCGATCAACAGGAAGTCGAGGTCGTCCCACAGGGTGTCGTTGAACAGCTGGGTCATTGCCGAGGTCGCCATCGGCCCACGCCAGATCATCGGCGTGTCTTCCTCGATCAGGTAACCGATCGACATGGTGTCCACGCCGAAGGCACGCAGCGGTTCGATGCTCTTGTTGTCCGGGCTTTCCGGGCGGCCGGACAGGCCCAGCATGGCGGGAACGCTGGGGCCATAGATGTCCGCATCGAGCACGCCCACCCGCGCGCCCAGCTGCTGCAGCGCCACCGCCAGATTGACCGCCGTGGTGGACTTGCCGACACCGCCCTTGCCCGAGCCGACCGCGATCACGTTGCGGATGCGCGCGTGCGGTGCCAGCCCCTTCTGCACCTGGCTTGCATGGGGACGACGGGTCGGACTGTTCACTGCGGGCTCCGGCGGAAATCAGGAAGGAGAACCCGACATCATACCGCCGGAGCCTCAAGGACCGGCGCGCAGGATCGCGTTGGTCGAAGATGTGGGCGCCGCGGAGAATTTTCGCTCCCTGTTCACCCCAGCCCCCCCCCCGTTAAGGAAGCAGACACGATTTGCGAAGGAACAGAAAAACCAGTTGAATCAATACACTGCGCGGTTTTCGACACGCCTTGATACGTTCCGCCAGGAAATCGACCACAGAAAGATGACTGCGTTGTGAACGTTTGACACGCTTGGTTAATGGCGTGTTAATCTCGAGTCACTGGCTTGTGAAGCCGGTACCAAAACCGGGCGGCGGCACGCTGCCGATACCGGGGTAGGGGCACACGGAGACGCCCGCAAGGTCATGTCCCCGGTGTACGACGCAATCATTCGATTCAAGGGGATTTCAGATGATCAATCGCAAGTCGCTCGGCAGGAACCCGCTGAGCTTCGCCCTCGCCTCTGCCGTGCTGCTCGCCGCAGCCGCCCCGGCGATTGCCCAGGATGCGTCGGGCTCGACGCAGACGACACAGGACACGCCGCAGGAAGCGCCGAAGTCCAAGGCGACCAATCTGGACACAGTGACCGTCACCGGTTCGCGCATCAGTCGCGACGTGTTCAACTCGGTTTCGCCGGTGCAGGTCGTGACCCGTGAGGAGACCACCCTGGCGGGCTTCAACTCGACGGCCGCCGCGCTGCAGAGCAACAGCGTCACTGCCGGCAGCGCACAGATCAACAACTCCTTCGGCGGATACGTCACCAATGGCGGCCCGGGTGCCAACACCCTGTCGCTGCGTGGCCTGGGCGCTACCCGCACCCTGATCCTGCTCAACGGCCGCCGCGTTGCACCGGCGGGCTCGCGCGGCTCGGTCGGCTCGGCCGACCTGAACGTGCTGCCCAGCGCGATGGTCGACCGCGTGGAAATCCTGAAGGACGGTGCTTCGTCCATCTATGGTTCCGACGCCGTGGCCGGCGTGGTCAACATCATCACCCGCAAGAACGTGGACGGTGTTGAAGCCGAGTTCCAGCACAACGCCACCGAGGGCGGCGGCGGCGACGAAACCCGGTACTCGATCGTGTTCGGCAGCACCGGTGAGCGCTCGCACTTCTCCGGTTCGTACGAGAACTACCGTCGCAATGAGATGACCATTGGCGATCGCAGCTGGGCCAGCTGCCCGACCGATAACCTGCGCGACATGGACGTGGGCAACTACTTCGGCAGCGGCGACTACATCGATCCGACCACCGGTAAGCCGAAGTGCTTCACCCTCGATTCCGGCGGCGTGACCATCAACACCCTGGGCACCGCCACCTTTGGCGGGTTCAACCGCTGGCGTCCGAATCCGGCCGTCACCACCGGCCGCCTGCCGGGCTATGAGTCCGTCGGCTACTACGACCGCGACACCTACGATCCGGGCCTGCTGAAGGAATCGCTGGTGTCCCCGGCCGAAACGCACACCCTGTTCTTCCAGGGTGGCGTGGATCTGGGCGTGATGGGCGACGCCGAGTTCTACTACGAGTTCCTCGGCAACAAGCGCGACTCCACCCAGACCGGCTACCGCCAGCTGTCGTATGACTACTCGGTCGGCAATCCGCTGCTCGGTAACCTGTCCAACCTGCCGGCCTTCGCCCTGCCGACGGAAACGTCCAATGGCAAGAACGTAGCGGCCCGCACCTTCATCGGCTTCGGCAACGACCGCAGCAAGCAGTCGGTGGACTTCTTCCGCGCCACCGCTGGCGTGCGCGGCAGGCTCGGTTCGGAGTGGAACTATGACTTCATGGTCAGCCACGCCGACTCGGATGCCGATTACACCTTCAACTCGTTCCTGACCGACCGCCTGGCACAGAGCCTGGATGTTGTGTCCGACGGCGCAGGCGGCTTCAACTGCGTGAACCCGGCCAATGGCTGCGTTGCCGCACCGATGCTCAACGCACAGACCCTGGCCGGCAATCTGCCGTACGAGTGGAAGAACTTCGTCTATACCCCGGTCACCGGCAACACCAGCTACCAGGAATCGACCGCGAACCTGAACGTCAATGGTCCGCTGTTCGACCTGCCGGGCGGTACCGCTGCCGGTGCCTTCGGTGTCGAATACCGCAAGGCCAAGATCGACGATACCCCGAGCATCCACTCGATCAACCGCAACCTGTACAACCTGACCAGTTCCGACCCGACCCGCGGCAGCGACTCGGTGTGGGAAGCCTACGGCGAAATCGAACTGCCGCTGCTGTCCGGCGTCACCGCTGCCGAAGAGCTGACCTTCAACGCCTCGGCCCGCTACACCGACTACCAGTCCTACGGTTCGGACACCACCTGGAAGCTGGGTGGCCTGTGGACGCCGGTCAAGTGGCTGTCGCTGCGCGCGTCCTACGGCACCTCGTACCGCGCCCCGGCGCTGTTCGAGCAGTTCCTGGGTGCCACCAGCGGCTTCCTGGCCGCGTCCAGCGACCCGTGCAACAACTACGGCTCGCGCAATCCGACCAGCCCGCGCTACATCAACTGCGCCTCCGAAGGCCTGCCCACCAGCTTCACCGCGACCAACTCGGTGCGCGTGGACTCCATCGGTGGTGGCCTGGTCGGTGCCAATCTGAAGGCTGAAACCTCCGACGCGTTCACCGTCGGCCTGGTGTTCCAGCCGGAGTTCGGCAGCGGCTTCGGTGATCTGTCCTTCGCCGTCGACTACTACGACATCGAAGTGGAGAACGGCGTTGCACAGATGGGTGCGAGCTACATCCTGAGCACCTGCTACAACGGCACCACCGGCGACTTCGCCGCCAACAACGGTCTGTGCCGTCTGATCAGCCGTTCGCCCAACAACACGCTGACGGTCCAGAACGGCTATGCCAACCTGGCCACCGACAAGGTGCGCGGCCTCGACTTCACGACCCGCTACGTGCGCGACATCGGTCCGGGCGAGTTCCGCGCCAATGTGCAGGTCTCGCGGTTCCTGGAGCAGTCCGGCAAGGTGTTCGAGGACGATCCGCTGGTTGACTCCAACGGCCTGATCAACAACCCGAAGTTCACCGGCCAGCTCGACCTGACCTATCGTGTCAAGGAATGGCGCGTGCGCTATGGCCTGAACTGGGTGGACAACATGTCCAGCTACGCGTACTACGAGGAAGATCCCGCAACCTCGGCGTACAAGCTGGCCGTGCCGAACTACATCACCCAGGACTTCTCGGTGCAGTACACCGCCGACAAGTGGCAGGCCACTGCCGGCGTGCGCAACTTCGCCGACAAGGAACCGCCGACCATCAGCCCGGGCGCCGGCATCTACAACACCGTCGGCAACGCCCCGCTGTACAGTGGCTACGACTACTTCGGCCGTACGTTCTTCGTGAACCTCAGCAAGAAGTTCTGAGCCATGCGTCAACAGCCGCCGCCCGCAAGGGCGGCGGCTGCTTTTGGGGTGGGTGCAATGCCCGCCCTCCCATTGCACGGACACAGTGAGACGTCGCATGAAGCACTACCTGCTGCTGGCCGCGCTGGCCGTCGCCGCGCCGCTGCACCTCAACGCCAAACCCGCGGTCCCCACGATCGAACAACTGGCCGCCTTCCCGGATATTTCAAGCCTTTCCGTGTCGCCTGACGGCACGCAGATCGCCGGTCTGCAGGCCCGCGGCGAAGAGCGCGTGATCCTGGTCTGGAAGACCGATGATCTCAGCGCAGCACCGACCACGATCGGTGCGGGCCGCATGAAGTTCCAGAGCGTGGGCTTCATCAAGAACGGGCTGCTGGCAGTCACGCTGTGGCAGCCCTTCGACCTGCGCACCGACCGGGTCAACAAGACCTTCATCAGCAAGTTCTTCATCACCGATACCGAAGGCAAGCAGTGGAAGGAACCGATCAGCGTTCCGCGCGCCACCAGCCGCAACGAAGAACTGGAACAGGCGCTGTCCAATGCCACGGTGCTGGACACGTTGCCCAACGACCCCGACCACATCCTGGTGGTCAACGGCTCGGGCAGCAATTCCGGTGACGTCTACAAGGTCAACCTGCGCAGCTTCACGTCCCAGCGCATCCAGAAGACCGAAGAACGTGTCGCTGGCTACCTCACCGATCTGAACAGCGAACTGCGCGCACGCCTGCGCCAGGACGTGGACGGTACCGGCGCCTACGTCGCCACCGAGTTCCGCAACCCTGCAACCAACGCGTGGGAAGAACATTTCCGCTCGCACGTGAAGGACCGCGATATCACCCAGGTCGTCGGTTTCGCCGATGATCCGAACATCGCCTTCATCCAGAGCAACGTCGGACGCGACAAGACCATCATCTATGAGTACGACATTACGGCCCGCAAACAGAGGGAAGTACTGTTCGAGCACAAATTCTTCAATGCAGGCACCGTCCATGTGAACCGTTACAAGGACGTCGAGGGCGTGCCGTTCGGCGCACTGCTCGGCGTGACCTACAGTGGTCCGCGCGAGAACGAGGTTGAATGGACCCATCCGGTGTTCAAGGGCCTCAACCAGGGCGTCCGACAGGCCCTGGGCATCCAGTCCAGCGACGTCACCCTTGTCGATCCCGCAACGGGCCAGCGCGCGACTACCCAGGCCGACACCGGCCGCGCGGTGCGCGTGATCGACTACAGCAAGGACCTGAAGACCTTTGTGCTGGCCGTCTCCGGGCCGGCGAACCCGCCGGAATACCACCTGTTGCGCAACGGCAAGCTGACCCTGCTGGCCAAGTCCTATCCGAAGATCGATCCGGCTGCGCTGGGCGATACCAGGCTGGTCTATTACAAGGCCCGCGATGGTCTGGATATTCCGGCGTTCCTGACCACACCGAACACCGAACTATGCGGTGCCGGCCCGTGGAAGGCGGTGGTGCATCCCCATGGTGGGCCGTGGGCGCGCGATGGCATGGACTTCGACGGTTCGATGTGGGTACCGCTGATGGCCTCACGCTGCATGGCGGTCCTGCGCCCGCAGTTCCGCGGTTCGGCCGACTGGAGCCGCAAGCTGTGGATGGCCGGTGACGCCGAGTGGGGCCAGAAGATGCAGGATGACAAGGACGACGGCGCCAAGTGGATGATCGAGCAGAAGATCGCCCAGCCTGGCCACATCGCCATGTTCGGCTTCTCCTACGGTGGTTATTCCGCGTTCGCCGCCTCGGTCCGCCCCAATGGGTTGTACAAATGTGCCATCGCCGGTGCTGGCGTCTCGGACATCAAGAAGATCTGGGCACGCTTCTATACCAACCCGTTCTTCCGCCAGGCGCAGTCCAAGACCGTTGACGGCCTGAATCCGCTGGACAAGGCCGGCGAGATGAAGATCCCGCTGATGGTCTACCACGGTGACCGCGACCGTACGGTGCCGATCGAGCAGTCGGAGTGGTTCGTGAACAAGGCCAAGAATTCAGGACAGCCGATCGAATTCCACGCCATCGCCGACTACGCGCATGGCCCCGCCTGGACACGCGCGATCATGGGCGACCAGCTCAGGTTGATCGACGACTACCTGACCAAAGGCTGCGGCGGCGGCGGCCTGTAAGCCTCATCGCTGCCAGGCAAGGGCGCCCACGGGCGCCCTTGCCCGTTCTGGCCCTTGCACCCGCCCATGACCTTCGACACCCTTGCGGGGTAGGCTGGCGGCGTATCGTTCGGCCCACGGCCGTCCCCGCGGCTCTTCCCTGACTCACTCGGCCTGGAGGCCAAACATAGTGATCACGCGTACTCCCAAGATCGTGCTGCTCAGCCTGGCCGTGTCGGCCGTGCTGGCCGGCTGTGGCAAGAACGAAACCCCGGCCAAGGAGGCCGCCGCGCCTGCCCCGGCCGCCGCCGAAGCCACCACCTACACCCTGGATGAGAGCAAGCTGCCGGCCTATAACGCCTTCCAGCCCAGCGATCTGGACACCAACCTGGACGCCTGCACCGCATTCGGCGACTACGTCAACAGCAAGTGGCTGGCCGCCAACGAGATTCCCGGCGACCGCACCAGCTGGGGCGCGTTCACCATCCTCGACGAGCGTTCGGTGGCAGTGCAGCACCAGCTGGCCGAGCAGGTCGCGCAGGTCAAGAACCCGAGCCACATCGAGAAGATCGTCGGCGACCTGTGGGCCACCGGCATGGATGAGGCCAAGATCAACGCCCAGGGCATCGAGCCGCTGAAGGCCGACCTGGCCGCCATCGACGGCCTGCAGGACAAGGCCGCCATCGCCGACTACCTGCGCACCAGCGCAGCCAAGGGCGAGAACGTGCTGTTCGGCTTCGGCGCCGAGGCCGACTTCAAGAACTCGACCATGAACCTGGCCTATGCCAGCCAGGGCGGCCTGGGCCTGCCTGACAGCACGTACTACACCGACGCCAAGAACGCCGACAAGCTCAAGGCCTACCAGGCGCACGTCGCCAAGGTGCTGGAACTGTCCGGCGTCCCGGCAGCCGACGCCGCCAAGCAGGCTGAGGACGTGGTCAAGTTCGAGACCCGCCTGGCCAAGGCATCCAAGTCGCGCGTCGAACTGTCGCGCAATGTGGAGCTGTACTACAACCCGGTCACCCTGGCTGACGCCGACAAGCTGACCCCGAACTTCAGCTGGACCGAGTTCTTCAAGTCGCAGGGCGTTGCTGCGCCGGAGAAGTTCTCGCTGGCGATGCCGGCCTTCCATGAGGAAGTGAGCAAGGCGCTGGGCGACACCGACCCGTCGGTCTGGCGCGCCTACCTGCGCTTCCACACCGTCGATGGCGCCTCGCCGTACCTGGCCGATGCCTTCGTCCAGGAGAACTACGCGTTCTACGGCAAGACCCTCAACGGCCAGAAGGAACAGAAGCCGCGTTGGAAGCGCGTGCTGGGCACCATCGAGAACGATGCCGGCGAAGCGTTCGGCCAGCTGTACGTGAAGGTTGCCTTCTCGCCGGAAGCCAAGGCGAAGATGGAAGAACTGGTGAAGAACCTGGCTGCCTCGCTGAAGGAACGCATCCAGGGCCTGAGCTGGATGAGCGAGGAAACCAAGGCCAAGGCCATCGCGAAGTGGGAGACCTTCACTCCGAAGATCGGCTACCCGGACAAGTGGCGTGACTGGTCGGGCCTGCAGACCCAGCGCGACAGCTACCTGGCCAACGTGCGTGCGGCCAACGAGTTCAACTACAAGTTCAATCTGTCCAAGATCGGCAAGCCGGTGGACAAGACCGAGTGGGGCATGACCCCGCAGACGGTCAACGCCTACTACAACCCGCTGCAGAACGAGATCGTGTTCCCGGCCGCCATCCTGCAGCCGCCGTTCTTCGATCCGAAGGCAGACGATGCGCTGAACTACGGTGGCATCGGTGCGGTGATCGGCCATGAGATGACCCATGGCTACGACGATCAGGGCGCGCGCTTCGGGCCGACCGGCAACATGGAAGACTGGTGGACGCCGGCCGACAAGAAGAACTTCGAAGGCCTGACCGGCAAGCTGGTCAAGCAGTTCGACCAGTACAAGGTTGACGGCCAGGCCGTGAACGGCCACCTGACCCTGGGCGAGAACATCGCCGACCTGGGTGGCCTGGCCACGGCCTACGATGCGCTGCAGAAGGCCTCGGCCGGCAAGGAAGATTCGAAGGTCGACGGCTTCACCCGCGATCAGCGCTTCTTCTTCAACTGGGCCACCGTGTGGCGTACCAAGTACACCCCGGAAAACGCCAAGGTCCGCCTGGCCACCGATCCGCACGCCCCGGCGCAGTTCCGCGCGATGGGCGCGCCCTCGAACCTGCCGACCTTCGCGGCCGCGTTCCAGTGCAAGGCCGGTGCACCGATGGCGCGCAGCGGCGAGCAACAGGTGGTGATCTGGTAAGCCACGGCTGACGCCAAGGCAGACCTGCAAGGGCCCGGGATCTCCCGGGCCCTTGTTTTTGCGCGACCCGCCACGGCCGCCAGGCATACCGTGATACGTGCATGCTGCGCCCATGCGCGGCTTGCTATAGTGCGCCCGCCCTCAATCCATCATGGATTCGTTCTACATGCCCAATTTCCGTCCGCTTGCCATCGCCCTGGGCATCAGCCTGGCGACCCTGGTCCCGAGCCATGATGCGTTCGCCGCGAAGAAAAAGGCAGCCCGCGCCCCGGCCGTCAGTGCCCAGTGCAGCGACTTCTACGGCGCCACCAACGCTGGCTGGCTGAAGGCCAACCCGGTACCGCAGACCGGAGCCACCACCGCGCTGGGCCAGCTGGTCGAGCGCAGCAGGCAGCAACAGCGCGAACTGCTCGATGCGGCCATGACGTCGCCGCAGGGCAACGTGCAGAAGCTGCTGGGCGACTTCTGGGCCAGCGGCCTGGACGAGGCGGCGGTGGAAGCCGATGGCTCCAATCCGATCGCGCCGCTGCTGACCCGCATCAATGCGATCAAGAAATCCAAGGATGTGCCGGCGTCGATCGCTGCACTCCATCAGGTCGGCATCCCGGTCGCCTTCAACTTCGGTCCGGACGTCGACCTGAAGGCACTGGACCGTCATATCGGCTACTTCATGCAGGGCGGCATGGGCCTGCCGGATCCGGCGTTCTATACCCGCACCGATGCCGATACCGTGGCGCTGATGGGCCGCTACCGCACCTACGTCAAGCAGATCCTGGCACTGACCGGTACGCCGGCAGCCAAGCTCGATGCGGAGTCGCAGGCGGTGATCGCGCTGGAAACCGAGCTGGCGCGCAATGCACAGTCGCTGGCCGGCATCAACAACCCGTTCAACAACTACGCGCCGATCTCCACCAAGGAACTCAACAGCCGCTACCGCAACCTGCAGCTGGAGGCGTTCCTGAAAGTACAGGGTGTGAACGACGATCTGGTATCGCTGGCCGACCCGGGCCTGTTCCAGCAGCTGGATGGCATGGTCACCAAGCTCAAGCCGGACCAGTGGAAGGCCTACCTGCGCTGGCGCGTGGGCGACTCGATGGCGCCGTACCTGTCCAAGGCCTACCGGGACGCCGAGTTTGAGTTCCGCGGCCGCGTACTGCGCGGGCAGACGCTGCCGCCGCAGCGCTGGGAAGCGGTGCTCGATGCCATCAATGTGGCGGCCGGTCCGATGGTCGGCCGCGAGTACGCTGCCCGCCATCTCTCGGCCGAAGACCGCCGGCAGGCGGCATGGATCGTCGACAAGGTCCGCGAGGTGCAGATCGAGGCCGTCAGGAACAGCACGTGGATGAGTGCCGAAGCCAAGGCTGAAGCACAGGCCAAGCTGGCGGCGCTGAAGATCGAGATCGGCACCCCGCTGCGCGACCTCGACTACACCGTGCAGCCGATGGGCCGGGGCTCGTTCGGTGGCAACATGCTGATCGCCTCGACCTGGCGCCATCGCGAGGAGATGAAGCGCATCGGCAAGGGCAATGCCGACCGTCGCTGGGACGTGCTGCCGCAACAGCCGTCGCTGGCCTATGACCTGGCGCAGAACCGCCTGATCGTCACCGCGGCCATCCTGCAGGGCCCGGTGTTCAACGCCAAGGCCGACAGCGCCGACAAGTTCGGCAGCTTCGGCGGCCTGGTCGGCCACGAGCTGACCCGTGCCATCGATGCCAAGGGCGCGCTGGTCGATGCCAAGGGCGAACTGCGCAGCTGGTGGACGCCGGCCGACAAGACGGCCTGGACCCTGCTCGGCAGCCGCGTGGCCGCCCAGTACGGCGCCTATGAGTTCCCGGGCGTGAAGGGCGCCAAGGTCAATGGCACGTTGACCCAGGAAGAGAACCTGGCCGACATCGCCGGCCTGGAACTGGCCTGGGCGGCCTACACCGCACAGGAGCCGAAGGCCAAGCCGGCCCAGCAGCAGGGCTTCTTCCGTGCCTGGGCCGCGTTGTGGGCGCAGCAGCTGTCGCCCAACGAAGCCGCACGCCGCCTGACCGCCGACATCCGCGCGCCGGGCATGTGGCGCACCAACGGCACGCTGGCCAACCTCCCGGCGTTCGGCGCCACCTTCAGCTGCAAGGCCGGCCAGCCGATGCAGCGCAGCGATGCCGAGCAGATCAAGGTCTGGCGCTGAGCCAGCCGGCCGTGACATGAAGGGCGCCCTCGGGCGCCCTTTTTTTTGCGCATGCAGCACGATCCGCCATTAACACGCGGCATGCTATCGCTGCGCCTTCGTCCTGCAGCGGAACCCGACCATGGCCCACAAGAACACGATCTGCATCTGGTACGACAGCGAAGCACTCGAGGCCGCCACGTTCTACGCCGGGATCCTGCCCGACAGCGCGGTAACGGCCGTGCATCACGCACCGGGTGACTATCCGGACGGCAAGGAGGGCAACGTGCTGACGGTCGAGTTCACCGTCTGCGGCATTCCCTGCGTCGGGCTCAACGGCGGCACCGCGTTCAGGCACAGCGAAGCGTTCTCGTTCCAGATCCAGACCGAGGACCAGGCCGAGACCGACCGCCTGTGGAACGCGATCGTCGGCAACGGCGGGCAGGAGAGCCAGTGCGGCTGGTGCAAGGACCGCTGGGGCATCTCATGGCAGATCAGTCCGCGCATGCTGATCGAAGCGGTGACCAGCCCGGACAAGGCCTTGGCCAAGCGCGCCTTCAACGCGATGATGCCGATGAAGAAGATCGACATCGCCACCATCGAAGCGGCGATCCGCACCGCATGACCGCGTGGGATGCGGTCATCGTCGGCGGCGGCCACAATGGCCTGGTCTGCGCGGCCTATCTTGCCCGTGCCGGCAGGAAAGTACTGGTGCTCGAACGCCGTGGCGTGCTCGGCGGCGCAGCGGTCACCGAGGAATTCCATCCGGGCTTCCGCAACTCGGTCGCCTCGTACACCGTCTCGCTGCTGCAGCCTAAGGTGATCGACGAGCTGCAGCTGCACGCGCATGGCCTGCGCGTCGTCGCCCGCCCGGCCAACAATTTCCTGCCGTTGCCTGACGGCCGCTATCTGCTGTCGGCACCCGGTCGTACCCAGGCCGAGGTGGCGAAGTTCTCCGAACGGGATGCGCAGCGCCTGCCAGCCTATGAGGCGAGGCTGGAGGTCTTCGCCGACGTGCTGCGCGCCTGGGCCCTGCGCGCGCCGCCGGACCTCGGCGTCGCAGGCGGCTGGCGCGCATTGCCGGCACTGTGGCGGATGGGCCGGCTCGGCCGGGAACTGGCGGCACTGTCCCCTGCCCTGCGCCAGGAGCTGCTTGATCTGTTCACCCTGTCGGCCGCCGACTATCTCGACCGCTGGTTTGAAAGCGAGCCGATCAAGGCCCTGTTCGGATTCGATGGCATCGTCGGCAACTACGCCAGTCCGTACACGCCCGGCAGTGCCTACGTCCTTCTGCACCACGTGTTCGGCCAATGCAACGGAGTGAAGGGCGCCTGGGGCCATGCAATCGGTGGCATGGGCGCGATCAGCCAGGCCATCGCTGCATCGGCGCGCGCGGCCGGCGCAGAACTGCGCGTGGATGCCGGCGTGAAGCGGCTGCTGGTCGAGCACGGACGCGCGGTGGGCGTTGAGCTGGCCGGCGGGGACGTACTGCGCGCGCGCGTGGTGGTGGCCAACGTCAATCCAAAACTGCTCTACGAGCAGTTGCTGGAACCGGAGCAGGTGCCCGCGGCGACGCGCGAACGCATGGCGCAGTGGCGCTGCGGTTCGGGCACCTTCCGGATGAACGTGGCGCTGTCGCGGCTGCCGGACTTCCACGCCCTGCCCGGCGCCGGTGAGCACCTCAGTGCCGGCATCATCATGGCGCCCAGCCTCGACTACATGGACCGCGCGTGGCTGGATGCGCGGCGCGACGGCTGGTCGCGCGAGCCGATCGTGGAGATGCTGATTCCCAGCACGCTGGACGATTCGCTGGCGCCGCCGGGCCAGCACGTCGCCAGCCTGTTCTGCCAGCATGTGGCACCGGTCCTGCCCGGGGGTAGGCATTGGGACACGCATCGCGATACCGTCGCCGACCTGATGATCGCCACCGTCGATCGGTATGCGCCCGGCTTCGCCGACAGCGTGCTCGGTCGGCAAGTGCTGTCACCGCTGGATCTGGAGCGGACGTTCGGCCTGGTGGGCGGCGATATCTTCCACGGTGCGCTCAGTCCCAACCAGCTGTTCTCGGCGCGGCCGATGATCGGCCAGGCCGGCTACCGCGGTGCCCTGCCCGGGCTTTACCTGTGTGGTTCAGGCACGCATCCCGGCGGCGGCGTGACCGGCGCGCCGGGCCACAATGCCGCGCAGGTGATCCTGCAGGATCTGTAGGGGTGTGCCAACCACGGTTGGCACCTGCTGCATCAAATGACCCTGCGGATCATTTGACGCTGCGCAGATGATTCGGACGGTTCGGCGGGCCGGGGGGACGGCGCTTGTTGAACGGTGGCTGGCCGCGCCAGTAGCGGATCAGCAGCCAGCCGAACAACATGCCACCCAGGTGCGCGAAGTGCGCCACGCCCGGCTGCCAGCCGGTCATGCCCAGCACCAGTTCACCGACACCGAACAGGATCACGAACGTGCGCGCCTTCATCGGAATCGGTGGGAACAGCAGCATCACCCGCTGGTTCGGGAACAACATGCCGTACGCCAGCAGCAGGCCGAACACACCACCGGACGCGCCCAGCACCGTGGCCGGATTCTCCAGCAGCGTCCCCACCAGCAGCTGGCAGACGCCGGCGCCGGCCACGCACACCAGGTAGTAGAGCAGGAAGCGCTTCTCGCCCCAGGTCTGTTCCAGCGGCGCACCGAACATGAAAACGGCCAGCATGTTGAAGAACAGGTGGCCGAAGCTGCCGTGCAGGAAGCCGTAGGTCAGCAGCTGCCACGGCTGGAAATTGCCACCCGGGGAGAACGCATCGAAGCCCTGCTGCAGCGGCTGCAGCATGAACGGCTCGAAGGTCTGGTTGCCGAGCAGGAACGGCTGCTGCAACAGGAACAGGATCGCGTTGGCGATCAGCAGGGCCTTGGTGACGGTTGGCAGTCGCGGGAACATGGGGACACCGGCATGAAACGGTCTCCATCATAGCCGCACCGTCGTGTCGTGTCGGCGACTGCCGCGTGCGGCCCGTTCAGACCC